>JAWLET010000049.1:0-13139 GCA_041685955.1 Desulfobacteraceae bacterium
CCTGGACGCTATGACTATGAATCGGCCATGAAATTGAAAGGGATTTCGTGCGCGGCTCATGTCTCAGACGGTCGGCGGATTGTGCCCATGGGACCGGGGAAACTTCCCTTTCCCCTGGGGGCCGTGGAAAAACTCAGGAGCCCCCTGCGCGACTTTTTTGCGAGCCGACTCGACCCCCGGGACCGTGCCCTTTTCAGTGCGCTGATCTTAGGGGAACGCCAGGGCGTGGACCCCGGCCTGCGTGAACTCTTCAACCGGACCGGCCTGGGGCATATTCTCGCTGTCTCCGGTCTGCATATCGGCCTGGTGGCCTGGATTTCCTTTTTCTTTTTCAAGGGGATCCTGGGACGCTCCTACCGGTTGACCCTTCAGGTGGATGTTCGAAAAACCGCGGCCCTGCTCACCTGCCTTCCGGTGATCGGCTATACCCTCCTGGCGGGATTTCAGATCTCGAGTCAGCGGGCCATGATCATGGCGCTGGTGTTTTTAGCCTCCTTTGTCCTGGGACGGGAAAAGGACGTCTGGTCTACCCTGGCCCTGGCAGGGTTGATCATCCTTTTCTTGAATCCCGATGCCCTGTTTTCCATCTCGTTTCAGCTTTCCTTTGCCGCTGTGATCGGAATCCTGTGGCTCACCCCTGTTTTTCTACGCATTCTGCCCGCCCCGTGGCATGATCGAGAATCCGACCACGGATCTTTTCAGACCCTCATCGGTTATTTCGCCGGACTCGCTGCAGTTACCGTATCTGCCACCCTGTTTTTGCTTCCCATTACCTGCACCTACTTCCATCGAATCCCCCTGGTGTCTGTGCCGGCGAATGTGACCGCGGTTCCCCTGCTGGCCCTGTGGGTCATCCCCTCAGGGCTTTTGTGTGCCCTCACCCTGCCGTTGTCCCCGCTGATTTCCGGGGCATTTCTTGAGCTGGGGACCTGGGGCCTGAACATTATGACAGCGGTAATCCAATTCTGGGCGGACCTGTCCTGGGCCAGCATACGCGTCGTCACCCCCAACCTGTTCGAAATATGCCTTTTCTACGTCCTCCTGTTCAGCGTGTTTTTTTTCCGGAAAACCCCGTGGGCCAGGCTGGGCCTGATTGCCGTGCTCGTTCTGATTTCCGTGGACATGGTCTACTGGATTCACCGGGTGCGGTTCAACACCGATTTGAGAGTCACCTTTCTGGATGTGGGCAAAGGAAATGCAGCCCTGGTGGAATTCCCCAAAGGAAAAAAGATGGTCATAGACGGGGGTGGATTTCCCGGTGGGCGTTTTGACGTGGGAGAAATGGTGGTCGCCCCTTTTCTCTGGCAGGCCAAGATCCTGAATATCGACTATCTGGTCCTCAGCCACCCCCAGAGCGATCACATGAACGGGCTTCGTTTCCTGGCAAAGGCCTTTGACCCCGAGGAGTTCTGGTATACCGGAGACACGGTGGACACCCCTTCCTTTAAGGCCTTAATGCATGTTATAAATGCCAAAGGGGTCCATAAATTAAGACCCTCACAATTAAAAAAAGGAAGATTGATCAACGGCGCACAGGTGGAGATATTGCATCCATTTCCCACAGGAGACACACCGCCGGGGGAAAGAAACGGCAAATGGCTGAACAATAATTCACTGGTACTCAAAATTACCTATGCCGGAAAATCCTTTTTGTTTCCGGGGGATGTGGAAGCGATGGGTGAAAAGGCCCTGGTGGCCAGGGTAGGAAAGGGGCTCAAAAGCGATATCCTCCTGTCTCCCCACCACGGGAGCAATACCTCAAGTTCTGCGGCGTTTCTGAAGCGGGTAACCCCCCGCCTCTGCGTAGTCTCTTCAGGGGAGGGGAACCCCAATTTCCCGCACAGGGCCGTGCTCGAAAGGCTTGGGCAAGTGGGCTGCCGGGTCGTTCAGACCGCTCGCTCCGGGGCGGTTCAGGTAAGGGCGGGTCCGAAACAGCTCAGCATCGATACCTTTGTGGAAACCCCTAAAACCCGGGATCAGACTCTATCCCCATAGGCTTTGAGTATCTCCCGACCCGTTACCAGTCTGGCAATCTGATTGGTTCCGGTGTAGATCTGGATCAACTTGGCGTCTCTCATCATCCGCTCCACCGGGTAATCCTTCATATACCCATAGCCGCCCAGGACCTGTACCGCATCTGTGGTGACCTTCATGGCCGAATCCGAGGCAATAAACTTGGCCATGGCACAGAACCGGGGGATGAGCTGCCGGTTGTCATGGTCTAGATGGGAGGCTGCCTCATAGGTCAACAGCCTGGCTGCTTCTGTGTTGGCCACCATGTCGGCCAGCATGAATTGCATGGTGGGAAGTTCTGCAATGGGCCGTTTGAACTGAACCCGTTCCCGGGCATAGGCAACTGCTTCGTCAATGGCCCCCTGGGCCAGGCCCACCGCCTGAGCCGCGGCAAACACCCGGCTGGTATTGAGGGCGGTCATAAGGTTGCTCAGTCCCTGACCCTCCTCTCCGATCCGGTGGGTTTGGGGCACCGTCATCTCATCAAAAAAGAGTTCAGAATTAATGGATCCCCGCATCCCCATCTTGTTTTCATTTTTCCCGTAAACCAGCCCCTTTGTGCCCTTTTCCACCACAAAAGCGGATATCCCCCTGGCCCCCTTATCCGGGGCCGTATAGGCGTACACTGTAAGAAAGTCTGCGATGGATCCGTTGGTGATAAAGCATTTCTGCCCTGTTATGACATACTGGTCTCCCCGGCGCACAGCACGGGATCTCATGGACAGCAGGTCCGACCCTGCCCCGGGTTCCGTGGCCGCAAAGGCGGTGAGTTTCCCGTCTGCCAGCCGAGGCAGATATTTCTGCTTGAGCCAGTCACTTCCGCCCAAAAGGAGGGGAAGCATGCCGTCCGCCTGGGCAATGAGAATGAGGGCGGACGAGGCGCAAACCCTGGCGATCTCCTCTAATATCAGGCAAAAGGTCAGGTAATCCAACCCCACGCCCCCATACGCTTCAGGGAGCAACGGAGTCAGAATACCGTTTTCATGAAACAGATCCACCGTATCCCAGGGAAATTCGCCGGTTTCATCAATCGCGGCCGCCCTGGGTCCAAGCTTTTCCAAAGCGATATGGCGGACCGTATTCAGGATCAGTCTCTGTTCCTCACTCAAGGTAATCATGGCCATTCCCTCCGTCCATCAGGTTTACAGGGAGTATATATGGGGTTACGGAGTTTTTCAACACCGGGACTTTATTCCCCGTACCCAGAACGACCTGGAATAAAGTAAGGTAAAGCTCTTGCACTTTTATGAAATAATCTGATATATTTTTAGATTAACCCTGCTCAATCGTTCAGGGTCCACGTATGAACGGCCGTTGACGCGGAGCAGATAAACCTCAGACATTTATTGTAGAAATATGATCGGAATATCAAAACTTTATTGCGGTACGGTTGAACCATCGGATGCACTCAGGTATGGAAGACGGTCCCAGGACCTCCCCTCTCATCTCCTTCAATTTTCCAAGGACAAAAAACCGGTGGTGGTGTGGAATATAACCCAGGCCTGCAACCTCAACTGCATCCATTGTTACGCACGGGCGGTGGAAACCACACACCAGAAGGAGCTGACCCACGAACAGGGTCTGGCCCTCATCGATGATCTGGCCCAATTCGGGGCCCCGGTGGTACTCTTTTCAGGGGGGGAACCCCTGATGCGGCAGGATCTCGTGGATCTGGCCTCCCATGTGGTTCAACAGGGCATGCGGGCGGTGATTTCCACCAACGGGACCCTGATCACCCCGGAGAAGGCCCGGGAACTCAAGGCCGTAGGGCTTTCCTATGTGGGCATCAGCCTGGATGGAATGGAAACGGTGCATGATCGGTTTCGCGGAAAAAAAGGGGCATTTAAAGATGCCATAGCCGGCATAACACACTGCCAGGAAGTGGGGCTCAAGGTGGGGTTAAGGTTTACCATCAACCGTTTAAACGTTACGGAAATCCCTCACATCTTTGACCTCTTAGAACGTCGTAACATTCCGAGGGTCTGTTTTTATCATCTGGTATACGCGGGCCGCGGCACCGGTCTGGTGGATGAAGATCTGGACCACCAGAGCACACGAAAAGCGGTTGATCTGATCATGGACCGGACCAAAGACCTGCACAACCGGGGTGTGGACAAGGAGGTCCTGACTGTGGATAACCATGCTGACGGGCCTTATGTGTATCTCAGGATGCAAAAGGAAAACGATCCCAGGGCGGATGAAGTCTACCAGCTCCTCAAAATGAATGAAGGGAACAGTTCAGGCCGTGGCATCGGATGCATCAGCTGGGACGGTTCTGTCCACGCGGATCAGTTCTGGCGGCATTACAGCTTCGGTAATATCCTGGAAAGGCCGTTCAGCCATATCTGGTCGGACCTTTCCAATCCGCTGATGGCCAAGCTGAAGGAGAAGCAATTGCATGTGAACGGCCGGTGTCAACGGTGCAGATGGCTGGATGTATGCGCAGGGAACTTCCGGGTAAGGGCGGAGGCGGTCACCGGGGATATATGGGGTGAAGATCCGGCCTGTTACCTTACGGAGGATGAAATTTCTTAACCGTTGAGCAAAAGTAAAGGACGGAACATGATCATAAGACCCAGAAGGCTTAGAAAAAGCCGGATTATTCGAGAAATGGTCAGGGAAACCCGATTGTCCAAGCGGGATTTCATAGCTCCCTTGTTTGTGAAACCCGGCCAGAACGTGAAAGACCCCATTTTGTCCATGCCCGGCCAATATCATTTTTCAGTGGATACCCTTATAAAAGAGGCGGAAAACCTGTGGGCTTCAGGGGTGGCTTCGGTAATCCTGTTCGGCCTTCCAGACAGAAAAGACGCCACGGGGACCCGCTCCTGGGCAGAAGACGGGATCGTCCAGCAGGCCATATCGGCCATAAAAGGGGCCATCCCCGACATGGTGGTCATCACAGACGTGTGTTTGTGCGAGTACACGGACCATGGTCACTGCGGGGTCATCACCAACGGTGAGGTGGATAACGACGCCACCTTGAAGCTGCTGGCTCGTCAGGCGGTTTCCCACGCAAGGGCCGGAGCCGATATGGTGGCCCCCTCGGATATGATGGACGGACGCGTGGCCGCCGTTCGAGAGGCCCTGGACACTGACGGATACCCCAATACCGGAATCCTGTCCTATGCAGTGAAATACGCATCCGCCTTTTACGGCCCTTTCAGAGAAGCAGCGGATTCGGCCCCTCAGTTCGGTGACCGGGCCGGCTATCAGATGGATCCTGCAAATGCCCGTGAGGCCATGAAAGAGGTGGAACTGGATATCAGGGAGGGGGCGGACATGGTCATGGTCAAACCGGCCATGCCGTTTCTGGACATTATCGCGAAGGTGAAGGAGGCCTCTCTTCTCCCGGTCGCCGCCTACAATGTCAGCGGCGAATATGCCATGATAAAGGCGGCTGAAGAGAAAGGATGGCTGGATGGCGACCGTTCCATGATGGAAATGCTCACCTCCATAAAACGGGCCGGGGCCGACCTCATCCTGACCTATTTCGCCAAACAAGCGGCACGCCGTCTGGATGCGGACATGCCATAACCCTGAGCAAAGTATGACCCCATATGTTACAGTAGAGGTACCATGTCCATACCCAAGCGCCATGACCCATTGTCCGACAACACAGCACCAGACCATGGAGCCGCCCTCAGGCTCGTGGCCTGGGAGGTAACCCGCAAATGCAATCTCAACTGTATCCATTGCCGGGCCGGCTCTGACCGGGGTCCCTATCCCGGAGAACTAAATACCCAAAAATGCGTGGAGATATTGGAGCAGATCCGTTCGGTCGGACAACCCATTGTCATTCTGACCGGAGGGGAACCCCTGATGCGGGAGGACCTTTTTGACCTGGCCCGGGAAGGCACCCACATGGGACTTCGCATGGTCATGGCCACAAACGGCACCCTTCTCACTCCAGTACTGGTGGAAAAAACAAAAAAATCCGGGATCCAAAGGGTCAGCATTTCCCTTGATGGCGCCCATGCGCAAAGCCACGATGAATTCAGGAAGGTTCCGGGGGCCTTCAAAAACGCCTTATCCGGAATCGCCCGACTCAAAGAGGGCGGGGTAGAGTTTCAAATCAACACCACCGTTACCCGGCATAACCTCCACGAAATCGAGGAGATCCTGAATCTTTCCATTTCCCTGGGGGCCGCTGCCCACCATTTATTTTTATTGGTACCCACCGGACGGGCCAAGGAAATGACAGACCAGGAAATTGACGCTCTCCAATACGAAAAACTTTTACGCTGGTTTTACAGCATGCGGAATCAAACCCCCCTTCATTTAAAGGCCACTTGTGCCCCCCATTATTACCGAATACTGAGGCAAGAGGCCCAAAAAAGGGGAGAAACAGTGGATTTTGAAACCTATGGCCTGGATGCGGTGACCCGGGGCTGCCTCGGTGGAACCGCTTTCTGCTTTATCTCCAATACCGGCGTGGTCCAACCATGCGGTTACCTGGAGCTCAATTGCGGGGACCTGACCCGTTCCACCTTTCAGTCCGTATGGGCCGGGTCAGAAATTTTTAAACAACTCAGGGATTTTGAAAACTACAAGGGGAAATGCGGACGATGTGAGTATTTGAGGTATTGCGGGGGCTGCCGGGCCAGGGCATTTGCGGCCACCGGTGACTATCTGGCGGAGGAACCCCTGTGCGTCTATCAACCGGGATCAAAAGGAACCCCTCGAGCGACATGAATAAATTCCGGACTTGACACGGCGGGCAGCACCCGGTATGAAACGCGCTTCCTTTTTTGCCGATAGCCAATGGATGAAACAGACAAAAATATCCTGAATGAAATCCAGTCCAATTTCCCCATCTCCTCACGGCCCTACCTTGATGTGGGAAAACGCCTCGGGTTAACCGAACATACGGTGATTGAAGCGGTTCGCAGGCTGAAACACAGGGGGATTATCAGGCGAATCGGTGGTAATTTTCACTCCAACCGTCTCAATCATGTAAGCACCCTGTGTGCGGCGAAGGTGCCTGAGGAAAAGGTGGAGCAGTTTGTGGAGGTGGTCAACAGGTACGCAGGAGTCACCCACAATTATTTGCGGAAACACCCCTACAACATCTGGTTTACCTTTATTGCCAAGGACATGGACACCATAGACAAGGCCCTTAGCCAAATTGCTTTAAAGACCGGGGTGAACGATATCCTCAATCTGCCGGCCAAGAAGATGTTTAAAATCAAGGTGGACTTTGAAGTGTAACCCAAAGCGGTGTGAATCCGGTTACACCGGGTTCGAAATGATCAAAAACCCATAAAAAATCAAGGAAATTGCCCTGGGCAATTTGAAGAACCCCGCTGCCCCGATGGGTCGGGATCTACGCTTCGCTCCGACAAGCAGTGGAAAATGCGCTCGCTGAACATTTTCAAAAAAAAGAGGAGGCTATAATGTCAACCAAGCCGTGGCACGGACCCAAATGGCCGGAGGGAGTCCCTTACGAAATTTCCGGGTATGAAAAACCGCTTTTCTCCATTTTGGATGAGACCGCCCAAAAGTATCCGGATCAAACTTATACCCTATTCAATGGTGCCGGTCGCACCTTTGCTCAGGTAAAGGATACCGCAGATCGAGTGGCTGATTTTCTGGTCTCAAAAGGGATAAAGCCTGGCGATCGGGTGGCTGTTTTCCTGCCCAATCTGCCCCACTATCCAGAAATATTTTTCGGTATCCTCAAGGCCGGAGGGGTCTGCGTCACCTGTAACCCCCTGTATCTGGCCTCGGAACTCAACTTCCAGCTCAATGACTCTGGCGCCAAAGCGGTCTTTGTCATGGACCACCCCGAGTTTTATGCCACAGCTGTCAAAGCGGTACAGAGTTCACCCGTAGAGACGGTGGTGGTGTGTAATGTCAAGTCCTACCTCCCTACATTCAAGGCCTTTGTGGGCGACCTGCTGGGGAAAATCCCCAAGGCAAACCACCATGAAGACGGGCACCTGATGTTTGATGATGTGGTGAAATCGGCTCGGCCCATTCCCCCTGACGTGGAGATAGACCCGGTGAACAAAGAGGCCCTGATCCTGTACACAGGAGGGACGACCGGAGTGCCCAAAGGGGCCTGCCTGAGCCATGCCAACCTCCTTTCCAATGTCATGAGCACCGAACAGTGGGCGCGCATCCCTCAGGAACCTGGGGGCGAACCCAAACAGATTGAAAAAGGGGGCGCCCATACCTATCTCGGGGTGTTGCCGTGGTACCACAGCTTCGGACTCACCCTGTGCATGCTGACCAGCTGTATCAATGCCTCCCGGCTGGTCTGTATCCCGGACCCACGGGCGGGCAAGCCCCCGTTCACGGAAGTGCTTAAGTCCATCCAGAAATACAACATCACCATCGTGGTGGCGGTCCCCACCATTTATTCGGCCTTTGTAAATCATCCGTTACTGGACAAGTTTGATCTATCCTCCATCATCGCGTGTGGTTCCGGAGCTGCCCCCCTGCCGGTGGAGGTCATCAAACAATTTGAAGAAAAGACCGGCGCGGTCATCTTCGAGGGGTACGGACTCACCGAAACATCGCCGGTCATCACCCTCAACCCCACCAACCGGGAGCAGCGCAAGATCGGCTCGGTGGGGCTGCCCTATCTGAGCGTAGACATCAAGATCGTGGACCTGGAAACCGGGCTCCACGAACTCCCCCAGGGCGAAGACGGCGAGATCGCGGCCTCAGGACCCCAGATCATGCTGGGATACTGGAATAAGCCGGAGGCCAATCAGGAGGTGTTCAGGGAGATTGAGGGCAACCGGTATTTCCTGACCGGGGACATCGGCCACTTTGATGAAGACGGGTTCGTGATCATCACGGATCGAAAAAAGGACATGATCATAGTGGGGGGATTCAATGCCTATCCCAAGGAGATTGAAGAGGAGCTCTATGCCCATCCCAAAGTAGCCCTGGTGGCGGTCATCGGGGTGCCTGATTCCCGCAGCGGCGAGGCGGTCAAGGCCTTCATCCAGCTCAAACCGGGAGAGGAGGCCACCGAGGAAGAGTTCATGGAGTTCTGTCATGAAAAACTGCCCGGGTACAAACGGCCCAAGTATATCGAATTCAGGGAATCCCTCCCCACCTCTGTGGTGGGCAAAGTGCTTCGGAGGGTATTAAGAGACGAGGAGATTCAGACGATAGAGGAAAGCAAATAAGGCCGGAATGAAAGATCCCGCCACAGGGTATAAAAACGGGCTTGACAGGTCGTCTGTCACACCGGGGGTAAAGAGCATATGATGCGCCCTAACAACGTCAAGACACTTTTTTTCCGTAGACATGCTGTGGGTTCCGGTTTGAAAAGGGTTGGGATATGGCGCCGGCCCCTGATGGACGCCCTTTTCGCCGGGTGGTGGATTCTGGCCGGCGCACTCATTGTCGGGGTTTCAGGATGCAGTGGGTCTCGGCCTGAAATCACACCCTCAAAATATGCATCTCCTTCACCAGGCCGACCTTACCACGTGGACAAAGAGACAAAACAGGCTGAAGCGCTTGCAGGAAAGCGTCCCCCCATTTCCCCCGAACTGAAACCGGCTTCTGAGCAATATACCCTGGCCCAGCTTGTGGATATCGCCCTGGTCAATAATCCTTCCACCCGCGCTGCCTGGGAGCGTGCAAGGGCGGCAGCAGCGCAATGGGGGGCGTCCCGTGGAAGCTATTACCCCAGCCTCAGCGGCGATGCCAGGGGAATGGGATTCGGCGGGGATTTGGCCAGTGGGTATTACGGTAATGTGGGAATCAGCCTCAGTTATCTGCTTCTGGATTTTGGGGGGCGCGCGGCCTCTGCGGAGAGCGCCCGCCAAGCTCTCATGGCAGCCAACTGGAACCACAACCAGATCATTCAGGATGTACTTCGGGACGTCCCCCAAGCCTACTATAGGTATCTGGGAAACAAGGCGCAGCTTCATGCCTCCGAATCCAACCTGGAAGAAGCCATGACCAGCCTCAAATCCACAGAGCAGCGGAAGAAGACCGGGGTCAGTACCATCGCGGATGTGCTTCAGGCCCGCTCCAAGGTGGACCAGATGCGACTGAACCTGGTCGCCAACCAGGGCGCCGTAAAGATTTCCCATGGAGACCTGGCAACGGCAGTGGGCTGGCCCGCCAATGCGAATTTTGAGGTGTCTGAAGAATCCGGGACCCCTCCACTCAAAGACATAACTCAGAACACCCGGGAGCTGATTGTTTCGGCCCTGCGGGACAGGCCGGATCTGGCCTCGGCCCGGGCCGCGGTTTTACAGAGCCAAGCAGAGCTTAAAAAAGCCCAGTCCGATCTCTGGCCCATACTGACGGCCACTGGGACTGCAGGATGGTCCGGTATTGACGCCGACCTCGGCGACGGGGGCTTTTTTCCCGGCAACGGTGACATCAGCACTTCCGGCGGAAGCTACTATGGGGGACTGTCGCTGCAGTTTCCTCTCTTTGAGGGGTTTTCGTTGCGCAACAGGGTGAAGGCCGCCCAGGCGGAGCTGGAGGCCGATCGGGCAGCACTCAGGCTCAAGGAGGAATCGGTCATCGCTAACGTATGGTCGGCGTTTTACAACATGCAGACCGCAGGTCAACAACTGGAGTCGAGCGAAACCCTTATGATAAGCTCCAGAGAGTCTTACCAGGTTTCTTTGGCCCGGTATCGTGCAGGCGTAACAGACATTGTAGAACTGCTCAATGCCCAGAGTACCCTGGCCTCGGCGCGTGCCCAACGGGTCCAGGCCCGAACAGACCTTTTCACCTCCTATGCAGAATTGATCCATGCCATCGGTGCAGAGCTTTCCACCCTCGACCCCCGTATGGACAGGGATGGGTCCACTCAAAAACGCGGAAAGGTAGTCAGAAACTGATACCCGGATATATGCAGATCCCATGCTGTAAATGGACTCCGGCACTCACGGTGGTCTGTGCAGGAATTCTTTTTCTGTTTGTGGTGTTGCAGAAGCTGAGAGAGCGGAGGGGTAAAAAACAGCCTAACGCATAAAATAGGGTGCGCAGCGTATGGCAACTCGGTGCCGCTTTGCGCGCCAAACGTCAAAGACAAGGAGGTTAAAAAATGAAATCCCGTAAAAAAATGAGGGTGTTTGCCGCCACAGCTTTGGTCTTCTGCTGCCTGGTATACGGCTGTACAGGCCTCGGCAACTATGGAACGCTCAGGGTGGCATCCGGATCCTGGGAAACCACCATACAGACGTTGATCGACAACTGGCAGGATTATGACATCTATTATGCGGGGCTTTCCTACAAAAGTCCCTCGGCCATCATGTTCGACCCCAAGACGGACGGTAAACGGCTCATCTCTGATAAATGGATACCTGTCACCGAGAAATCCGTGGTGATCACCATTATTGATTGGCTCCACGCGGACATGAATTTTCCCCCTACCCTTTGGAAGATCCTGGGACCGAAGGGGGATTTTTTCGGGTATATGTATACCTCTGCCGTGCAGCAGGTGGTTACCCGGCAGATTGATGATCAAACTTTATGGGTGGATGATCTCCCCTTGCCGCCGATGGATTACGGCGGCGATGCCAAAGGAGGCTGAGACTTAATCCGGTATTCAGGTAGAAATAAACCCTTCCGGCCTTTATACTGGGAATAGGGACAAAGACGCCATGGTTTCCATCGTAGCCATAGTGGGCAGACCCAATGTGGGCAAGTCCACCCTGTTCAACCGACTTACCCGATCCAGAAACGCTCTGGTAGATGATCGTCCCGGTGTGACCCGGGACCGCATCTGTGCATCCATCACCTGTGAAGGGGTGAATATGACCCTGGTGGACACCGGTGGGTTCGAAGACCTGGGCCAGGATCCCCTCCTGAAGGAAGTAAGGGGGCAGGTGGAAAGGGGCATTACAGAAGCCGACAAGGTCATCTTCGTGGTGGATGCCAGGGCGGGACTCATGCCCGGGGATGAAGCCATGGCGGATCTTTTGCGTAAACGCCACAAAAAAGTCCTGCTGGCGGTGAATAAGGTGGACGGCCCGGAACATGAGTATCGGATCCATGACTTTCACACCCTGGGCCTGGGAGCCCCTTTGGGCGTTTCCGCCTCTCACGGCTATGGATTCAACGACCTTAAGGACGAACTCATCCAGAACCTTCCCCGTGGCCGGGAGCCGGAGGTCCCCAATCAGATCCGGGTGGCCGTGATAGGCCGGCCCAATGCGGGGAAATCCTCTCTCATCAACCGTATTTTGAGGGATGAGCGACTGGTGGTGAGCGAACTGCCCGGGACCACCCGGGATGCGGTGGACGCTCTCTTCCACTATCGAGGCCGGGAATACCTCCTCATTGATACCGCCGGAATTCGCAGGAAAGCCAGGGTAAAGGAAAAGATCGAAAAGATTTCCATGATCAAGGCCTTGAGAAGCCTCGACCGCTGTCATGTGGCGGTGATCCTTCTGGATGCCGAGCGCGGGCTTTCAGACCAGGACGTCCGCATATGCGGATACGCCCTGGACAAGGGACGGGGACTGGTGGTGGCGGTCAACAAATGGGACTTGGTAAAGACCGATTCCCGAAAAAAGGAGCAGCTCTACCACGCCGTAGACCGGCGCATGAAATTCGTGTCTTACGCGCCCAAGGTCAATGTCTCGGCATTGACAGGCGAACGGGTCATGGCCCTTTTCAAGGCCATTGACACGGTCTTTGATCAATTCTGCACAAGGATCAGTACCGGCGAGGTGAATCGAGCCCTTAAAGAGATCGTTGAAAAACACCCGCCCCAGCGTATCGGCCGGGGGAGACTCAAATTCCTTTATGCCACCCAGGCCCGTACCCGTCCCCCCACCTTTGTGCTGGTGGTCAACCGCCCGGACCTGGTGCATTTCGCCTATAAGCGTTTTCTGGCCAATCAGTTTCGGGAACACTTCGGGCTGAAGAATATCCCTATTCAACTGAAATTCAAAGAGAGATGAGTCAGGTTACTGAAGGCAGAAAAAACGCTTCAAAACAGGAGATGAGCAGCCATGGAAATAGACATCAAGGTGGGTGATGTAACCCTTAGGGCCGAATTGCATGATACGCCGGTTGCAAAAGAGGTGGGAAACCTTCTCCCCTTACAGACATCGTTTCATACCTGGGGAGACGAAATATACTTTGAGATCCCCTTATCCGCGGAACTGGATGACACCGCCACAGAAGAGGTG
>JAWLET010000330.1:0-3001 GCA_041685955.1 Desulfobacteraceae bacterium
CCTTCCTACAAGGGGAGCGCCATCGCCCTTGCCACCACCATCGCGCTCTGGCAGGAGCACCATGTGGATCTGGCCTTTGAATATGACCGGAAAGAGGCCAAGACCCACGGGGAGGCGCGGAAGGGAAAGAGTGTTTTTGTCAATCAGACCCTTTTTGACGGCTGCCGCATATTTGTGGTGGACGATGTGGCCACCTCCATGGGCACCAAGCTGGAGCTTTTGGAGAAACTGGAGAATGAGGCCCGGCTGAAGGGAATGGCCTTCCATGTGACAGGGATCGGCATCGGTATAGACCGGGAGCAGACCACCGCTGTGTATGATCAAGCGGGTAAGGTGGTCCCGGGCCGGAAGGGAGAAAATGCCATTCAGGATTTTGTTCAGAAAACCGGTGTCCCGGTTTATCCGGTGGCCGGTATTCGAGAGGTGGTGGCCTTTTTATTTGCGGAAAAGGCGCCGGTGATGATCCGGGGGAGACGTATGCCCATGGATTCAAAAACCATGGCGGCCTTTGATGCGTATTTGAAAACCTATGGGACTTTTGGGTAAATCGGGTAAAGGGCAGCATTGAGCATGACCGAAGAGGGATGCATGTCCGGGGTCATCAGGGATGTTTTGACCACCCGGACCCGAAAACGGATTGAAAATCAAAACAAGGCTTACAAACACGCCGGTGTATTGATCCCCCTCCTAATGGACGATGGCGCATGCTGTGTCCTGTTTACCGAACGGACCCACAAGGTGGAACATCACAAGGGCCAGATATCGTTTCCGGGGGGGAGGGTGGATGACGCAGATCCCTCCTTTGAAGCGGCCGCCATCCGGGAGGCCCGGGAAGAAATCGGTCTGCTTCCGGAAGACGTGGCGGTGTTGGGCCGGCTGGATGACACCCTGACCCTGGTATCCAACTACGTGGTTCACCCGTTTGTAGGACGCATCAAACCCAAAAGTGATTTTGTGATGAACCCCCATGAGGTGGAAAGAATCATCCGGGTGCCGCTGGGGATTTTCCTGTCCGCGGATGTTCAAAACAGGGACCATTGGGTGGAATACGAGGGCGTCAAATATCGCACAGCGGCCTACCAATACAAAAGCGATCTCATCTGGGGGGCCACGGCCAGGATAATGGAAAATTTTGTGGAGATTATGGGCCCCAATTTACCCTTGCATCCCGGAAAACAATAGGGTATAGTCCCAGACAGTCGGGACGTGGCTCAGACTGGTAGAGCACCGCGTTCGGGACGCGGGGGTCGCTGGTTCAAATCCAGTCGTCCCGACCATTTTTCTATCTGTGATTTTCCCTGACGACCCGCTGAAAGGGCGTATCGCCGATCCGCCCTACGCCCTTCCTTCCTGGACCAGCCGGGCAAAATGCTCAAAAGAGCGGTCATAGGTGGCCTCGGCCCCTTTTGGAAAACAGCAGGCGGGCAATTCTTTCATCCTCAGATGATATGCAATGCACTCACAGCAGATCCCTTTTCGGGGACAGGGTTCATAGGTGCAATTGCATTTATCGAGGTTTTTTTCCTGGTTACATTCCATATGGCGGTCTCCTTAGTAAAGCGATATCCTTTCTCTATGTTTCGACTTCGGCGGGGACTATACCCAATGACTCGGGCTTAGGTCAAATTTTACTTGACAAAATGTTCAATTTATGAACATTTTCCCTGCCGGGAGCGCAAGTCATCCACCGGGGTAGGATGCCCTGCACGTCATAATTATGGACAGACAAGATATCCATATCTTAAGGTTAATGGGGGAAATCGGCCGGGACGGAAGCCCCAGCCAGAGAGAACTGGCCAGGCGTTTGAACCTTTCCCTGGGCCTGATCAACAGCTTCTGCAAGCGATTGGTCAACAAAGGGTATTTCAAGGTCAAGACCATGCCCAAAAACAGGATCAAGTATTTTTTGACTCCTGAAGGTCTGGCCCGGAAAAGCCGATTGACCGTTGAATATCTGCGGTATTCCGGAAAGTTTTACAGGGAGGTGAAAGGCCTTCTGATGAACAGGTTTGCCCAGATGGAAATGAATCGAGTGGAGTCACTGCTTTTTTTTGGGACTGGAGAGGTGGCCGAACTGGCCTATCTGTATCTGCAGCTTAGCCGTTTAAGGCTGGCAGGGATTGTGGATGAGACCTGTATCGGAGATGACTTCTTTGGTTTCAGAATCGACGGGCTTGAACGATTACATCAAGACGACTGGGATGCGGTGTTGCTGACCCGTCTGGAAGATACCCATGGGGATTCGGAATGTCTGATTAAAAATGGGGTTGCACCCGACCGGATAGAGGCCTTATAGTCGCCCAGGCGTTGATATGTGCGGCAAGGGTGGAATCTGCAGGGTTTAAGAATAGTTGGGCTTGCCAGCATAACCGTTTCGGGTTTCTCCCGATCAAAGCGTGGGGACCTCTGACCGGTTTCAGGGTATAGGGGATGAGGATACACCAAGGTGCCATATGATCGAGGAAGATCTGATAATGAGGGATCAAAACGGGGGCAAATGGTACGCCCTGCATACCAAAAGCCGTTTTGAGCATAAGGTGTACGACGGGCTTTGCGGCAAATCGTTCGAGGCGTTTTTACCCCGCATTCAGGTGATGAGCCGGCGAAAGGATCGCCGGAAGAAGATCTTTGTGCCCATGATCCCCGGGTATGTCTTTGTCCGCTCCACCCTTGCCCCCGAGGCATACCATCGAATTATCAAGACAGTGGGCGTGGTCCGGATGATCGCTTTCAAAGGGGAGTTTGTCCCGGCCAGGGATGAAGAGATCCATTCGCTGATGATCTTAAACGGCACGGACCGTACCGTGCAGAACCAGGCCTATATGAACAAGGGGGACCGGGTGAAGATCATGGAAGGCCCGCTCAAAGGGTTGGTGGGGTTTTATCTGCGCCACAAAGGGAATCGTGAAAAGGTGGTGGTCTCGGTGGAACTTCTGAACCGGTCCCTCGCCGTGGAGTTAGAGGACTGGGCCCTGGAGAAAGTCCGAGAGCCGTAAGCTGT
>JAWLET010000331.1:0-2993 GCA_041685955.1 Desulfobacteraceae bacterium
TTGAAACAGGAAAATATCGCCCTGCGTCAGCAGTTAAACGAACGCTTTGATTTCAGCAACATCATCGGTGAAAACCCCAGAATCCTGGAGATATTTGATGCCATTGCCAAGGTGGCGCCCACGGACAGCACCGTGCTGCTCTCCGGTGAAAGCGGAACCGGGAAAGAGCTTTTTGCCAGGGCCATTCATGCCCACAGCAACAGAGCGGCCCGTCAATTTCTGGCCGTGGACTGCAGCACCTTTTCATCATCACTGCTCGAAAGTGAGTTGTTCGGACATGTCAAAGGGGCCTTTACCGGAGCGGTCAGGGACAAGGCCGGAATTTTCGAAGTAGCGGACCAGGGATCCCTGTTTCTGGATGAAGTGGCCAATCTGGATATCAATATCCAGGCCAAGATGCTTAGGGCCATGGAAAAGCAGGCCTTCAAACCGGTGGGGGCCAGCCACCTCAAGAAATCGGATGTGCGCATCATCGCCGCCACCAACCGGGATTTGAAAACCATGGTGAACGAAGGAACTTTTAGAGAAGACCTTTTCTACCGACTGAATGTATTTCCCATTTTTATCCCCCCCCTAAGAGAGCGCAAAGACGACATCCCCAAACTGATCTACCATTTTTTGCGGGTTTACTGTCGCAGGAGCGGGAAAAAAGTCGACGGCTTTTCAGATGATGCCCTGGAAATGCTGGTGAACCACCACTGGCCGGGTAATGTGCGGCAGCTCAAAAATGTGGTGGAGCGTCTGGTGATCATGGCGGACCGCCCGGTGGTGGATTACCAGAACCTGTCGGACCACTGGCACATAAGGCAGGATGAACAACCGGAAGTCATCCCCAAAACCCTGGCCGAACTCAAATCGGTCAAACAGGATCTGCTGGAAAACCGGTTCGGTCAAATCGAAAGAGCCTTCCTGCAAAAGGCCCTTATGGCCGCGAAGGGAAACATCACCCAGGCAGCCCACCGGGTCGGCATGCAACGTTCCAATTTCTCGGCCCTCATGAAAAAACACCAGCTGTCGGCTGCCTCGGCCAGGACAGACCCAACCCCTTCCGGGTAATGATACGATGATATAATTCCCTGAGACAGAGCCGCGGGGAAGGCCTTTCCCGCGGCTGGATTCCGCTGTTTTCAGGCCTCGTATGATGGAAAATACGCCTGCATATTTTTTTATACATACATAAATATTTGATATAATTAGAGTAACACAAAAAAGGGCCTTGCCGCCATACGCCTTTTTATACGCCCCGCCTCCTGATCTCAATTTTCCTTTTTGGGAGACCCTCTTTCTAACCTATGGATATTTCTTGATATTTAATCGACCGCTCCCTGGTAAGAAGCGGCCTTTTCGGGTGGCACGATGCTTGCTGGTACCCATATCAAAATCACCCATAGGGAAGGGCTGAAACATTTGTGTTTCAGGATAGGAACAAAGGACTCTAAAAGGCGGAGGAACATCATGGCAACATCAGAAGAAAGTCGAGTACATCAGGAAGCGGTATCGCCCCACATTCTAATCATGGAAGACGATACCACCGTGGCCAAAGGGGTCGAAATGGTACTGAGCGAACAGGGGTATGACGTCAGTCTGGCGGATACCGGGGGACTGGCCCTGGAGGCCTTCAAACAAAAGCGCTATGATCTCCTGGTGGCCGATCTCAGGCTGCCCGACATGGACGGGATGGAGGTTATCAAAAAGGTCAAAGCGGAAAAACCGGACACGGAAGTGGTGGTCATCACAGGGTACGGAACGGCCGCCATCGCGGTGGAGGCCATGAAACTGGGGGCCCATGATTTTCTGCCGAAGCCCTTTACCGAGGATCAAATCCGGGCCAGCGTGGGATCTGCCTTGAAATCCTATGAGACAGAGGTCCTTGCGCAAAAAGATGAGAGCGAAGAAGCCAAGCTCATTCAAAAGCGGGAAGTGATCCAGGCCCTGAACCGGACCACGGAAGACAAGGCGTTTTGGCAGGACCTGATGGAGAACGGACCCCAGGCATTGGCAGAGTATAACCTTTCGGGCCCGGCCAAGGCGGCCATCGCTTCGGCGGATTTGAAATGGATCAATGAAAATATCGGTGAACTGACCCAGAAGCAATTGATGTTTATCCACAAGCGGCTGGAGCGGGAAGCCTGGTAATCAGGTTGAAGGTAAACGAGGTGCGGGCCATGACTTCCCCAGCCAAATTTGAGAGCTATTTCCTCGTCATCAGAGATATCATCCGGGCCATGCATTCGCTTACGGATCTCCAGGACGTGATGGATGTAATGGTGACCAAGGTCACAGAGGCTCTCAATGCCAAAGGCGCCCTGCTCAGGGTACTCAACAAAGAGACCAATCGCTTTGATGTGCGGGCGGCCTGCGGACTGGGAGAGAGGTATCTCACCAAAGGACCGGTGACCACGGAAAAGCTCCTGGCCTTTCCCTCTGAACTGGACAAGGTCCATGTGATCACGGACATCTGGAACGGCCCCAGGGTGGAATATCCCCAAGCCACCTGGGATGAGGGAGTCCGTATGATGCTGGATGTGCCCCTGGCCATTGATGAACACATGGCGGGGCTTATGCGCATATATTTAACCGAGAAGCGCGATCTGTCCGATGATGAAAAAGACTTCATGAAAACCGTTGCCATGCAGAGCGCCTGTGTCCTCCAACGGGTGGAACTTATCGAAAAACAGAGGTCCCTGTTCCATCATCTCGCCGCCCAGGTGGAAAAGCGGTCTTCCCTGGGACGGATGGCCGCGGGCATCGCCCATGAGATCAACAATCCCCTGGCCGGGATTCTGCTTTACAGCTCCAATCTCAGCAAAAAGGTCCCTGAGAAAAGCCCTCTGGAAGAAGGCCTTAAAATTATCATGAAGGAAACCCAACGGTGCAAAATCATTATTCAGGGGCTTCTGGACTTTTCCCGCGAACAGGAACCTGAAAGGGAACTGGTCAACGTCAATGATATTGTGCAATCGGCCCTGGGCATCGTGGAAAACGAGTTTCAC
>JAWLET010000332.1:0-2983 GCA_041685955.1 Desulfobacteraceae bacterium
CCGACCTCAATGAGGTCCTGGCCCATTCGGTCCGTCTCATTGATCAGGATGCCCAGGCCAAAGGGATCGGGATCAGGCTGTCCCCCCAAGAAGGTCTCTCCTTGGCCCTGGTGGATCCGGATCGACTCGGTCAGTGCCTCATCAATTTGTATCTAAACAGTATTCAAGCCATGGACCCGGGAGGCGTACTCTCGGTGCGGAGTATTCTGCAAGACCCAAAGCAGTTGGCCATCGAGGTGGAGGATACGGGCCATGGAATCGACCCGGAGGATGTGGGAAAGATCTTTGATCCCTATTTCACTACCAAATCCTCGGGCACCGGGCTGGGACTTGCTGTGGTCCATAAGATTATTGAATCTCACCAGGGGGATATCAAAGTACGCAGTACCCCGGAAAAAGGGACTCTGTTTACCTTAATCCTTCCCGTGGCAAAGGAACGCCCGCAGAAAGGAGCGTAGCGTGTCCAAAAACAAGGCTGCCATTCTCATCGTAGATGATGATCCCGGTCATTTGGCCACCCTGAAGACTATTGTGAAAAGCTGGGGGTATGAGGTGCATGGGGCTGAGGACGGAACCGGGGCTGTGGATACGGCGATGAAAAGGCCCTATGACGTGATCCTCATGGATGTGCGTATGGCGGTCATGAGCGGCATTGAGGCCCTCACCCGTATTCATGAATATAATCCGGCCATTCCCATCCTGATTATGACCGCCTATTCTTCCGTGGAATCCGCTGTGGAGGCCATGAAGGCAGGGGCCTATGATTATCTGACCAAGCCGCTGGATTTTGACGACCTTAAGATATCTCTGGAACGGGCCCTGGAACATAGACGGCTGAAAGAAGAAAATGAGACCCTTAAACAGAAACTCCGCTCCAATGTGATCCTTAAAAATATTGTCGGCAAGAGCCCCGCCATGAAGGAACTGGTGGATATGGTTGCTCTGGTGGCCCCTTCCGAGGCCACGGTATTGATCACCGGAGAGAGCGGTACGGGAAAGGAGCTGATCGCCCGGGCCATTCACGCCAACAGCCTTCGGAGCAAGGCCCCCCTGGTGATCGTAAATTGTGCCGCCCTTGCCGAGACCCTTTTGGAATCCGAGCTTTTCGGCCATGAAAAGGGGGCCTTCACCGGTGCGGACAGACGTCGGGAAGGCCGGTTCGTGCAAGCGGATAAGGGGACCATCTTCCTGGATGAAATTGGAGAGATGTCCCCGGCCATGCAGGCCAACCTCTTACGGGTGATCCAAGACCGGGAACTCCAGCGCGTGGGGAGCGATTCCACAGTCCAGGTGGATGTACGGATCGTGGCCGCCACCAACCGAAATCTGAAATGGGAAGTGACCGAAGGGAGATTCCGCGAAGACCTATACTATCGACTCAATGTGGTCCCCCTCAACGTACCGCCCCTCCGGGATCGCATCGATGACATCCCGTTGCTGGCCAAGCACTTCTTGGATTTGTATGCCGAGAAGAACGGCAAACGGGTGAAGGGCTTCAGTCCCATGGCCATGGACAGAATGCTCAAGTACCCCTGGCCCGGTAATGTCCGGGAGCTTGAAAATGCGGTGGAACGAGGGGTCATCCTGGTCCCGGGAGAATATATCAGCGAAAAAGAACTGCCCTTGAGCCTCACCGAAACCGACCCGGAAGACACTGACTCTGAAAAAACGTTATCCTCATATCCTACTGGCGTCTCCCTGGAGGATATGGAAAAACAGATCATCTCGGATACATTGAAAGCCACAGAAGGCAACAAGAGTGAGACCGCCCGGAAGTTAGGGATCAACAGGAGAACCCTGTACAAGAAAATTGAGAAATACGGCCTCCTCTAAGCTTCTCTTTTCTCGACCCTATATATTGGCCAAGAGGGTTACCGTAGATGAGGCCCCTCACCATTAAACCACTTCAAATCGTAATATTGGGGTGGTGATAAAGAAATCAAAAGTTTTTATAAGGGTCAGAAATTGGTAAGGATATTCCAACGTAGGATTAGATGGTTCCCCTTTTATCGGTTTGTGGTTTATGACAGTTTTATTTACTTGATATTCAATCAAACATGAGCCAGACTATAATAAAAACTTTGCAAACAAAGAGTTCAAACCCTGGCAGTCGAAGACGGCCCGAAGCTGAGATGGGAGAATGTGAAGTTATTTTTGAGTGAGCCCTTAGCCCATACAGAAGTTTTGCTGCACTTCTGTCTTGGGCCGTTAATGGGGTGGGAATTTCCCACCCGCTGCTGACACGGAGGATCCTTATGTGGGAATACACAGACAAAGTAAAAGAGCTTTTTCTTAATCCTAAAAATGCCGGCGTCGTGGATGAAGCAAATGCCGTTGGAGAGGTCGGTTCCATGGCCTGTGGGGACGCACTCAAACTCACGCTCAAAATCGCTGATAATGGCCTCATACAAGATGCACGCTTTCAGACCTTTGGTTGTGCAAGCGCCATAGCCTCGGCCTCAGCCCTGACAGAGTTGTTAAAGGGTAAGACGGTTGAAGAAGCGGAAAAGCTTACCAATCAGGAGATAGCAGACTACCTGGGCGGACTTCCCAAAGAAAAGATGCATTGCTCAGTGCTTGGACAGCAGGCTCTGGAAAAGGCCATCTCCAACTATAAAGGTGAAGAGACGCCCGCGGAGCAAGAAGGCGAGGTGGTCTGCGAGTGCTTCGGGGTAACGGATTTACAGATTGAAAAGGCAGTCCGTGAGAACAACTTGACCACGGTGGAAGAGGTCACAGATTACACCAAGGCCGGTGGCGGGTGTGAGAGCTGCCATGACCGCATTCGAGAGATCATTTCCCAGGTTCGGGCCGAGTCACAGCCCCCGGTTAGGCCCAAAATGAGTAATGTGCAGAAGATCAAGCGTATAGAGGAAGCACTGGAAAACGAGATTCGACCCTCGCTGAGGCAGGACGGGGGAGACCTTGAGCTTGTGGATGTGATCGGCAATCGCGTTTTGCTATCAAAAAAAGGAACATGCGC
>JAWLET010000333.1:0-2983 GCA_041685955.1 Desulfobacteraceae bacterium
GTCATTTGCCATTATGATTCTCCTTTCTTTGGTGTTCACACAAGGGCAGGAATCGTCCACAGGGTGCAAACTTTCCCGCCGGGACAGAACTTTCAATAGTAATAGTGCAAACCCACACCGACATACTCAATTTTTCGGTTATAGAATTGTCCATTAGGGGAATAACCGTTATAGTACTCAAACAAGAGCTGATACACACTGGGAAAGCCTTCGGAACTACCGAACTGCAAACCTAACCGGCCTGAAAAGCCGGTGTTCCAATCTGTTTGAGCTGTTCTGCGGCCTTTTCGCGGGCATCTGCACTCAGGTCTGTTCCGCTCACTGTAATCACGCCGTCTGTCACATCCATTGAACACGTCCGGGTATCAAATTTCACGGCCAGGACGGCCGTGGCATAACCCGCTATGAAATCATCGGACGATCCTTCCGCACCTGGAGCGTTTCCGGGCCACAATAGGCCCCCCCCATTATCCCCATAACCAGAATCCAGGATATCTTTTTCATGGCCTGCATCACTATTCACCCGGTAAATCCAAACAGAGCTCAATACGGTCCAGAAACGACTGCTTATACTCTTTGATTTCATTATGACCGGGACGTCGTGTTTTGCTATAAGGTCTATCCTGTATTTAAAATGTTTTATACCCTCATTCGACCTGGAACCATACATACATAATTCCTATGGTCAAAATGCATATTAGACCCCATTCCCCATTCCTACTGGTTGTGCATTATTGAATGAAATACCGGGAAGCACTGGTTTCTGACTTGCCTGCAAACGAAGGCCTGTATTATATGAATCAATATCCCAAGACCTCGCGAAAAACCCTGATGCTCATCTGGCCGGCCGGTCTTTTTTTATGCTTCTTTCTAAATATACCGCCGACATCGGCTCAAGAGATCCATGTCGCTGGTGGCGTCATTAACCGCAACGACGACGGGGAAAAGTCTTACAGCTGGCTGATTTCATATTTTGAAGGAATTAATGAGCATTTCGCCTGGAGCCTTTCCTGGCTCAACGAGGGTCATTTGCCGGACCATCACCGGGATGGTCCCTCGGTGCAGTTCTGGGGCCGCAAATACCTGTTGGATCAACGCCTCTCCCTGGCGGTGGGTGCAGGCCCCTATTGCGCATTTGATTCGAACCGAGAGGAGATGGCGGGGGATAATTATGAGAACGTCCACAAGTTGGGCGGTCTATTCTCGTTCACCGCCACCTGGTATATGAAAACCCGGTGGCTCCTTCAGACCCGTCTTGAGAATGTGTGGCTGGACGGCGATATGGATACCACTTCCATCTTGCTGGGTGTGGGGTATCAGCTCTCGCCCCCCGGGGCCCCGGGATCCGCAGAAACCCCGGCGTCGGAAAAGCAAGCGTATAACAAACCCAAAAATGAAATCACCCTGTTTATGGGATACACCAACATGAACGGACCTGCGGACAATGACTTTGCAGTGTCTGCTGAGTACCGGCGTGACATCGCCCCGTATCTGGGCTGGACCGTGGGATGGATTCAGGAAATAGATACCCCGGAAGTGGACCGGCACGGGGTTGCCACCCAACTCTGGGGCACCAAGACATTTTTCCATGACCTGCTGGGGCTGGGTGCCGGGTTCGGCATCTATGTGTTTACGGATGATGCGCGAGATCCCAAATCCGGTATTGATGACGGCTTACGGGCCGCAGGGTTGGCCACCTTGACCGCGAGTTATCGCCTGACCCGGAGGTTTGGCATCCGGGCCTCCTGGCATCGCACCGTCACCGATTACGACCGGGATTCCGATATCTTTCTTTGCGGGTTGGGGTATCGGTTTTAGTCGCCTACGGCGACTGGTTCCGAAGTTCATAGGTTTACAGATACAGGTTCAAGGGTTCCGAGGTTTAAGGGTTCAAGGGCTCAAGGGCTCAGAGGTTGAAGGGTTGGAAGGTTCAGAAGTTCAAGGATTTTCTGGATTCCGGCTCGTTGGCCGGGATGACGACCTCGTGCTTTTCGTAGGGCGGGTAACATGACCCGCCGGATAGGGCCGATGATGCATGCCCGCCGTGGTCTCGCTTGCGAGATGGGCGGGTTATCGGCCCTACGAAAAAAGGATCGGTATCGTACATTCCCGCACTATGAACGGGAAAACCTTGAACCTTGGAACCTTGAACCTCTGAACCGGGCCGATGAAGTTATCGGCCCTACTGAACCTCTGAACCTTTCAACCTTTGAACCCTTCAGTCTCCTGTTCCACCACTTCCTGCTGCTCCTGTATTGCTTCCTGATGTTCCTGGTCGCCTCGATACCCTTTTTTGCGGCGATCCAGCTCTTGAATGGCGCTGATTCTTCCGTACAGAATCAGATTATCTCCTGGATAGACCTTGGTCTGGCCTACTGGATTTCCCACATAGGCGCCGTCCCGTCGCTGGATGCCCAGGACATTAATGCCCTCCTCCCGCAATTTCGCAGACTCCAAACTCTTGCTGTCTAACCAGTCCAGGTTCTCTACCTTCAATTCCGCCAGCCGGTACTCTCCGGTCAGGTGCAACAGACTTGCATAATCCTTTACATTCAACTCGGTGTAGCGGTTGAGCATCACGTCGATCAGTCTGGAGAGCCGTCTGTCCACCCATTTGCTGGAGGCGAACAACCACAGACAAACGATTCCGGCCACCAGGATCACCACTCGGATCGTTAGAGCAGTCGTATCGCCTTGTCTCACAAAAGTCAAAATCAAGGATGACACCGCTGCCACCAATCCGGCATTACCGATCAGAATAAGAAGCAAAACAATTTTTCGCCGTACCGGATGATTGACCACCATTTCCGACTCACTGGTGGTGAATCCGGCCCCGGAAAAGGCGGAGCGGGCCTGAAATTTGGCCGATTCCCGGGTAAGCCCGGTATGGGACAGGGCGATGGTGGCCACACGCGTGATCAGAATGGAGATGAATATGACGATCAGCAGTGAGGTGATGGCAATCAAGTAGGGCCTCCCTCTC
>JAWLET010000334.1:0-2943 GCA_041685955.1 Desulfobacteraceae bacterium
AACCCATTGACGGCATTACCCTGAAGCGGGAGATCGCCGACCGGATCATTGAACTGGAAGCGTATCCCTTCTGATTGATGATTGGTGATTGTTGATTGGTGATTGTTGATTGACGATTGGCGGTCGACACCTTATATTTTATGGATTATGATAAAGAGGATCTGTTCATGCAGGTCCTCTTTTTCATTGGACATCAGGTGAAAAGGTGAAATAGGATATTTTATTATTTTGTTTCGAACGAGGTTTTTTAGACGGTGAACAGCATTCATAACATACGAAACATCGGGATCAGTGCCCACATTGACTCTGGAAAGACCACCCTCACGGAGCGCATTCTGTACTACACCAAAAGGATCTTTGCCATTCATGAGGTGAAAGGCAAGGATGGCGTGGGGGCCACCATGGACTCCATGGAACTGGAACGGGAACGGGGGATCACCATCACCTCGGCCGCCACCTTTTGTGAATGGGAAGATCACCGGATCAACATCATCGACACGCCGGGACATGTGGATTTCACCATTGAGGTGGAACGGGCATTGCGGGTCATGGACGGGGCCGTTCTGATCCTGTGTGCCGTGGGCGGGGTCCAGTCCCAGTCCATCACCGTGGATCGGCAGATGAACCGCTATGAGGTCCCCCGTATCGCCTTCATCAACAAGTGCGACCGATCCGGGGCAAACCCCCGGCGGGTGGTTCGTCAGCTCAGGGAGAAACTCAACCATAATCCGGTCCTCATGCAGCTTCCCATCGGGTTGGAGACCCAATGTGAAGGGGTGGTGGATCTGGTGTCCATGAAGGCCTTTTACTTTGCAGGCCAAAGCGGCGAAGAGATCCGCACGGAGGACATCCCTTCGGACATGCTGGACGAGGCCGGGGCCGCAAGAGAGGCCTTGCTGGATGCCGCCTCCATGTATTCGGACGACCTCATGGAGGCCGTCTTGGAAGGCAAGATCACCGAATCGCTGATCCGGGAAGCGGTCAGATCAGGGACCATCTCCAGGCAACTGACCCCGGTATTTGTGGGCTCCGCCTACAAAAATATCGGGGTACAGCCCCTTTTGGACGGGATCAACAGCTACCTTCCCTCGCCCAGGGATGTGCAGAATACGGCCCTTGATCTGGATCAAAACGAAAAGCCGGTTCCCCTTGAAACCGATCCCGACATGCCGGTGGTGGCCCTGGCCTTTAAACTGGAAGTCACCCCCTACGGTCAGCTGACCTATCTCAGGGTGTATCAGGGATCCATTAAAAAAGGAGATGACCTGGTCATTATCCGAACCGGAAAGAAAATCAAGGTGGGCCGCCTGGTCCGGATGCATGCAGACCAGATGGAGGACCTGACGGCGGCCCATGCCGGGGATATTGTGGCCCTGTTCGGTGTAGACTGCTCGTCCGGGGACACCTTCACCCAGGGCGCCCTCAACTACAGCATGTCCTCCATGTTCGTCCCCGAACCGGTCATCTCCCTGACCATCTCGCCCGAAGACAACAAATCTCAGGACAACATGTCCAAGGCCCTGAACCGATTCAGCCGGGAAGATCCCACTTTCAGGTCCTATGTAGATTCCGAATCCCGGGAAACCATCATATCCGGGATGGGGGAACTTCATCTCGACGTCTATGTGGAGCGGATGAAACGGGAATTCAATGCCAATGTCACCACCGGTATCCCTCAGGTGGCCTATCGGGAGGCCATTACGCAACGGGCGGAGTTTGACTATACCCACAAAAAACAGACCGGCGGCTCAGGCCAGTTTGGGAGAGTGGCCGGGTTTATGGCCCCTTCAACCGAAGGGACGTATGAATTCATAAACGAGGTCAAAGGAGGAGCCATCCCCACCGAGTTCCTTCCGGCGGTGGACAAGGGGTTTCAATCATGCCTCCACAAGGGACTTCTGGTCCGGTTTCCTGTCTTAGGAATGAACATCACCGTCAATGACGGCAAAGCCCACAGCGTGGATTCTTCTGAGATGGCCTTTTCACAGGCCGCTGTGGGGGCGTTCAAACAGGCCTATATGAAGGCCAAACCGGTAATACTGGAGCCCATCATGAGGGTCACCGTGGAAGGGCCGTCTGAGTTTCAGGGAAATGTGATGGGCGCCATCAACCAGCGAAGAGGACTGATTACCAGTTCGGTTGAAGACGGCGCCTTTACCACCATAGAGGCAGAGGTCCCCCTGGCTGAAATGTTCGGATACGCCACCACGCTCAGGTCTCTGACCCAGGGAAAGGCAGAGTTCACCATGGAGTTTTCCAGGTACGCCAAGGTCCCGGAATCTTTGTCAGAGGAATTAAAAACCACCCTGAGGGAAAAATCCAGAGGAGAGAAAAAATAATGATCGCGTTTAGTTCTGTCAGTCCATTGAAGATCCTGGAGAAGTCTTCCCGCCGGTCCCTGGGGGCCGGGAACCTGGGCGTCCTCATTGCCCGGGCCGGGGTGGGCAAAACGGCCTGTCTCATCCATATCGCCTTTGACAAAATTTTCCGCCAGGAAAAGCTGGTGCATGTGGCATTGGAAGAAGGTCCTGAGAAGGTCATGAGCTACTATACGGTAATCTATTACGACCTGTTGAAGGCCCTGGGGATTACCGATGATTATGAGTACCGAATGCGCATTGAAAGAAACCGGATGATCCTGGCCTATCTGAACCAGAGTTTTGACCTCGACCGGCTGCGGAACAACCTGAAAAATCTGGCACAAGGGCTTCAATTCACTCCCGACGCGCTCATCGTGGACGGCCTCGATTTCGAAAACACGGACAGAAGCGTCTTCAAGGGTCTCAAGGACATCGCCCGGGAGTCTGACACAGAGATCTGGCTCTCAGCGCTCTCCCACCGCCACATCACCCAGGTCAATGATCATGGAATCCCCTACCCGTGCAATGAAATAGATGATCTCTTCAGCCTGATCATCCAACTGAAGGCCGAACCTTCCGGCAT
>JAWLET010000335.1:0-2922 GCA_041685955.1 Desulfobacteraceae bacterium
ACAAGGTCGTGTTCTTCAGGCCTTGATAGATTGACCCCGTCCATAAGGCGTGGACGCTCCGACCCCCGCAGGCCAGGCACACCCTTTATTCGGGCAGCCGCTTCCGGATGAACAACAAAACATTGAACTTCCAGAAAATTTTCTATAGGGTAACATCGGAAATGGGGATAAAGGCGGGCTAAGACAATGACAGATATCTTCGACCAGTGGCCTGATCAATACGACCAATGGTTTAGGACTCCCATGGGCAGCCTTATAAAAGGCTACGAGACCGCGCTGCTGCTTGATATGTTGACCCCCAAGCCGAGGGCTCGGGTCCTGGACGCAGGATGCGGGACCGGCGTTTTCACCCGTGATTTCCTCCTGTCGGGAGCCCAGGTGACCGGATTGGAACTCTCGCTCCCCATGCTTCTGCGGGCACGACGCAAACTGGAAGATTATCCTTTCATAGGCGTCCAGGGGGATATCAGGCGGCTACCCTTTAAAGATGATTCCTTTGATCACGCCATCTCCATTACGGCCATCGAGTTTATGGAGGATGCTGCAGGCGCAGTGGCTGAGCTGTTTCGGGTGACCCGGCCCGGAGGGGTGGTACTCGTGGCCACCTTGAACCGTCTCAGTCCCTGGAGCACCCGCCGAAAGGCGGCCGGAAAAAAAGGGCACCCCCTGTTTCAACACGCGTTTTTCAGGTCTCCGGAGGAACTTCAGGCCCTCTCACCGATCCATGCGGACATCAAAACCGCCATCCACTTTGAAAAGCATGTCTCCCCTGAAACGGCGAGGGAGACGGAAGCGGACGGCCGGGCCAGGGGACTTTCCACCGGTGCGTTTGTGGTGGCGCGCTGGATTACACCTTAACAATTTTCGCTTTGGGTAAAAGAACACCCCTTCCCTGATCTTGAGAGGTCTCAGGATACGGGGTTAGCTATCAAAATGGGCCCTTAACTCCTTGATCATCTCTTCATGCCCACTTTCATCCCGCATCAGTTGCGCGAATAACTGTTTGTATCTGGGGTGGGAAATCCGGTCGTGTATCTCACCATAAACGTCGTGCATTTGGATTTCAATGCGTTCCAGTTGGTCAAAATAGGCCATGAAGTCCTCTTTAGTAAACATCTATGGATTCTCCTTCGATCTCCTGAATCACAGTGGTTAACACCTGTTTGTGCCTTTTGTTTTCCTGTATAAGGGCTTCAAGGGTTTTCTTTATATTCGAAACGGCCTCAGCAGATAAGCCGCTTCGGGTAATGATTGCGGACAGATGTCTGGCATAGATGGTCACAGCACTCTCTTCGGTCTTTAGGGCCTCCCGAAGTTTCTGGAGCAATTCATCGCGGGTCATGGGGTCATCTCCTTAATCCATTGTTGGGGGAAAGAGGTGTGGATTCTGATGCGGTCAATATCAGCAGCATCTTCCTCGGCGGTGAGACGCCAGTCTTGGACTTTATGAACCTGAAACCAGATAAGGCCGTCAATGCGCCAATCTCTTATGGCCTCGAAGGCCCGCTTGATCCATAGTTCCCTGTCCCCGCCCTGGCGGACGCTGGCGGTTTCAAAAATAAAGAGCGGTTTTTCCGGGGCAATGCCTTTCAAACGGGTAAACGCCTCCGCGAAAATGGTCGTAAAGTCATTCCATTGACTGTCCCAGCCATCCCTTTCCTTTGTCCGGCTGTTTCCCCAGTTGTAGCCGTCTACTCCCAGAATATCCACATACGGGTCTCCCGGATAATAGCGTTCTATCCGATTCCAGGAGGCGCTGGGGTCGTACGTGGTGTTGGGGACGGATTCGGCATTGGGACAAAAAACCCACCGGACATTTTTTGCACCGGCCTCACGGAATTTTTTCACCACATAGCGGAACATCTTCCTATATATTGCGGCACTTTCAGGACCGTACTGTTGCCCCGTGGTCCCCCAGTGATAGCGCTTGATGTTCATTTCATGGGCGAATCGGATCATGAACGGTTTTTCCCACAATGCCGCCCGGCCGGCAAACTCATCTATGTAAGGATCGTAATCCCCCGTCAAAACGGCCTGGTACGGTATCATCAGCTCCTGGCCGTCCCGGTAATACATGGGCTCCCAGGTCAGGCAGGGTATGGCGCCGGTGTTCCAGATGGCATTCAGGCTTTCCTTTGGAAAATGACCCTCCCCCTGGTTTGGCAAAGGGGGCCATTGGAGGAAAAAAAGCACCACACCCGGACATAGTCCCATCTGTTCTTGAACCTGCTCCAGCCGTTCCCCGGTAATGGGATACCCATCCAGGGCCACACCGAAAATGGGCGGCACGGAGATATTATCGGCCCACGCCGCGCATGGCAACAGAAGCGGAAGGATAATGAAGAAGATGCAGATCAGAAAAGGAAGTCGCGTTGACACCATAAGATCACCCCTTCTCCGGGGTATTGAAGTAAAACACAGAGGACAGAATCAAAAAATGATACAGGCACCAGATCATATTGACCACGAGCGCCGCCACGGGCTCTCGCTCATAAAGTAATCGATTCATTCCCCATATGACAGCCGAAAACGTAAGAACGGCCATGGAAAGCTGAGCCCACAGGGCCTTCAGGGGAAGGGCCATGCTCCCCCCTTTGGGGGTGATGCCGAATTTGCCTCTGACGCCCAGAATCCCCAATATGGCTGCCTTAATATAGACCGGAAAGGTGATGGCCATCAACAGCTGTCCCTGGACGAGGTCTTTGAAGGCATATCTGCGTTGCCTCAAAGTCCAGAAAAAGATGGTAATGGTGAGAACAAAGTAGGGGATGAAAAACAGGGCATAGATCTCCGGCTTGGCAAAATAACTGGGCACGTTGAAAAAAAGGTAGAGAAGCGGACAGGAAACCAGAATCAGGAAAACCAGCCCGATGAAATAGTGAGTGCTGGACAAGAAGTATTCCCACCACTTCACCAGCGCCA
>JAWLET010000336.1:0-2918 GCA_041685955.1 Desulfobacteraceae bacterium
ACCCGATCATCCGCTTTCATATCCTTTATCCACAGGCGCGGCCGGTGGTCCTGATGATGTGTGTCCGGCATATCCATACAGGGTGTCCCCCGCTCACAGAGCGGGGATCTTCGACAGGTGTCGGGTGTCAGACCGGGTCAGGGTTTCCCGAACACTGACCCCTGAACACCGACACCTTTATTTGGAGCCGTCAATCGTCAAAATTTCCCCCAGCCCCCGGGTCTGTGTTGAGCCGAGTGGCCCGGTCCCTGATCTTGGGCTCAGTCCACTCCTCAGGATCTTCCAGGCGACTCCCCTTGGGTCCCAGGTCATAGGACCCTTTCTCTACGATCATATCCATGGCAATGGGCGCGGTATCTCCGGCGTTAAAGACATTGATTAGAAGATCATAGACAAAATCCGCCACCCCTTTGGCCATCCGTTCCCGGATCTCCCGGGGAAGCCCTAAGAGCTTGTTTTCAAAGGGAAGGTTGAGCTTTTTGTAGTCACCGGCCTTGAGACCCGCTGATTTGGCGTACGCATCCATCTCGGCCCACAGCTCGTCGGTGACACCCGCATCAGAGCGCTTAACAAATTCCCCCCGGTCATCCAGCATGGCATTTCCGAACTCATTAACCTTTACGCCCCATGTAATCATCTGCAGGGCCGTGGCCACATTGGCCTTGGTGGTACGGGTCTTCTGCGCAATCTCCCTTAATCGTTCCGAGCTGTTTCCCGAGGTCCCGTGCTGGGCGCCGGATACCCGGTATTTGGCCAGGGCCTCGTGAATCTCCATGGTCAGGGGGACCTGGATCCCCTGATCGCTGGCCTCGATCCCGTGGGTAGTTCCGTTATTGAGCGCAATCCAGTCCGGGAACCGCTCATGGGCATTTAAGCCCTGGATCAGAAACAGGGCCTCTTCCTTGGTGGAAAGGCCTTCTTTCCCCTTAATCTCCCCCACCTCGGTCTCATATCCGGCCCATCCGGGCACCAGGGTGCTCAACTCCAGGCTGGCCAGGAGATTTTCATCATCCGGCAGATGGGAGGCGTCAATGGCGATGGAAGTGAGCCCTGCGTCAAACATGGACGGGATCTCGGTCTTGGCCCCGGTCACATCCTTGTCCCCCTTGATGCCGTAATGGTCTGCATGCAGGGCCACGGGAACGGTGATCCCCAGCTCATTCATGACCGTGTCCACCTGCCGGGCCAGGTTCCAGTAATTCACCGCGCAGTAGGGGTTGGCGCCGCCTTCTGACTTGGCGATTTCCATGATAATGGCGGCATTGGCCCGCTGGGCAGCCAACAAGGCCCCTCGAATCACAAAATGGTTCCGGCCGTTGGCCGCTATGGTCATGGCCTTGCCTTTTTTCAACATGGCCCGGTCAATCACCTTCCCGCTCACGATCAATGCCCTGGAATGGGGGAAAAGCCGGGTAATATTGGGTGGGCGACCCACCTTGAGAGCTGTTTCAAACGCCTGTGACGCACCTGATGTAGCTTCGGACATGTCAGACCTCCCTTCTCATCGGATTCATGATTGTTGATTGTTATGATTGTTGAGTGAAAAACAGTTCCCTCCCGAACCCCAATAAGGTGCTTCTAAGGGCTCACTCAAGGTCTTTGATCTCCTCTTCTATCTTTCGCCTCAAGGCGGGGTCTTGTCCGGAAAGTTCCTTGGCCTTTGTCAAGTGGAACCGGGTCTTTTGCATCTGCCCCAGTTTCCCATAATAAACGCCGAAATTGTAGTGGGCGCGGGCCAGCTGTTTTTCCCTGCCGTAACAGAGCCCCAGGTGATAATACACATCATGGCGTACCGGTTTCAAGTAGGAAAGCCGCTCAAAGATTTTCAGGGCCTTCTCGTTGTCGCCCATGCTCTCGTAGGCGGAGGCCAAAGCAAAAAGCGTATCCCGGTCTCCCTCTGCCAGGCTCAAGGCCCTTTTGAGTGTGGCCACGGCCTTTTGGTCTTGGCCGTTTAACTGGTAGGCCTTTCCCAGGGTTCTCAATATGGGAATGAAGTCCGGTTTTGAGTCCGCCGCCTTTTTCAGCTCCTGGATGGCCCGGCCGTACTGCGATTCCTCCATGGCCACCATCCCCAGGCCAAAGCGGGCCAGAGGGTCGCCCCGGTCTTTTTCCAGTTCTTTGGTAAACATGCGCCCTGCATCGGCCGGATCCAGGCACCGTGCCCTGATGACTGTTTTAAAGGCCGGCCATTGGGCCTTAAACGCCTCAGCCTCGGCACTGACCGGAGGGGGGTTGTACCGGCTCAACAGGGAATCCAGGTTGCTCATCCGCTCAGGACCGGTGGGGTGGGTCAGCAGATAGGCCGGGATCTTGTCTGTGCCCAGCCAGCTCCCCTTCTGGATCTTCTGAAGGGCCCGGACCATTGCCTCGGGATCAAAGGTGGCCGGTCTCATATATTTGAAGCTGAGCTGATCCGCCTGCCGCTCGTCTTCCCGGCTGTAATGCAGCTGGGCCTGCATTCCCGCAGCCATGGAGCCGGTGATCAGTGCCCCTGCGGCCTCTCCGCCCACAAGCACGCCGGCCAGGGCCCCGGCCAGGGTGGCCAGCCCGATTTTCTTGTTCTGCTCGATCCGTTTGGCGAGATGTCTCGCCGAGACGTGCCCGATTTCGTGACAGATCACCGCGGCCAGTTCATCCACATCTTCCAGGACCTCGATCAGACCGGAAAATATAAAGATATGGCCCGCAGGAGCGGCAAAGGCGTTCAGGGTGTTGTCTTTGATGATATAGAAATGAAAGGGGAAATTCTTCTCCTCCAGGGGGGCGATCAGATAGTGGCCCAGATCGTTGATATATTGGTTGGCAAAGGCATCCTGCACCATCTCGAACTGGCCGCCTACCTGACGCAGGAATTCCTCTCCCATCTTCCGCTCGTCTTCCACTGACAGGGCCCGGGCGTCAGGAACACCGGACGGAAC
>JAWLET010000337.1:0-2907 GCA_041685955.1 Desulfobacteraceae bacterium
GACAAGGCAGGCCCGGCCAGGAGCAGCGACAGGGCCGGGCCCTTGCCCATGCCCGCGCCCAACAGCCCCTGTAAAATGGGGACCTCGGTGAGGGTGGCGAAATACATCAGCGCTCCTGAAAGCGAGGCAAACAGGTTGGCCCATACCGAATTCCCTCCTACCAAAGTCTCAATGTAATGCTCCGGGATCAGGGCCGAATGCCCGGGCCGGCCCAGCATGAAACCGGCCACCAGGACCCCGGCACCCAATAAGGGCAGAATCTGTTTCATAAACCCCCAGGTGGACTGGACCCAGGTGGTTCTTTCCTCTTTCACAAACCACCTCTTCAGCATAAAGCCAAGAATAATGAGAAGCCCGACCGTGATATACCATTTGGCAGCAAAAACAGCCGGCCACAGTCCGGTGGAGCCTTCGGCCGGTTTGGCAAAGGCCGCAAAAATTAGGATCAGCACCAGGGTCATCATGAAAAGAGCCTCCTGGGTCAGGGTTCTGCCGCCTCCCTCTTCCTCCGGGAGGTAGATCTGGCCTGTGGTTCGTTCAGCGTCGTCTTTCCTGAAAATGAAGGCCATCAAAAGCCCGGTGATCACGGCAAAGACAATGGCTCCGATGGCCCGGGCCAGGCCCAGTTGCCAGCCCAGGATCCGGGCGGTCAGCACAACCGCCAGGACGTTGATGGCCGGACCCGAGTAGAGAAAGGCGGTGGCCGGTCCGATACCCGCCCCCCGGGAGTAAATCCCGGCAAAAAGGGGCAGCACCGTACAGGAGCAGACCGCCAGGATGGTGCCGGAGACAGACGCCACGGAATAGGAAAGGATCTTTTTGGCCGTGGCCCCGAAGTATTTCAGTACGGCGGCCTGGGACACAAACACCGAAATGGCGCCGGCAATAAAAAAGGCCGGGATCAGGCAGGTCAGGACATGCTCCCGCGCGTATTCCTGGAGCATCATGAAGGCCTCCAGCCCGGACTGGCGTATTCTGGGATCGGCCCAGGGCACGTAATAGGCGCCGACAAAAACCAACACGATCAGCAGCAGTTTCCAGCGTTCTTTCATCTTAAAAATTTCTCTCCTTTGATGGTGAATAACTAAAAAGCCATATAGCTATTTATTCGGCCCAAAAAAATTATCGGCTGCAGATATCCTCCCTCCGAATGGAAGGGAGTTTCCGGATCAGTTCCGCGATATCGGGGTCATCTTCCAGCCAATGCCGCAGATTTCCCATGATACTGGATACGTAAGGAGAGTTTCCGCCGTCAGTAAGAAAATAATTGACCCACAGCCCATTCTTTCTGTAATCCACCAGACCGGCTTCTCCGAGTATCCTTAAGTGCTTGGATGCGCTGGGCTGGGAAATCCCCAGGGCTTCCCGAATCTCACAGACACACATGGCCTTGTGCTGGAGCATCTTGACAATCTTGACCCGGTTTGGGTCTGACAGGGCCTTCATCACTTTGGTAAATGCTTTCATCATTATCAACTCGCCATTAAATTCTTTTTTTGGAATATAGTAGGCCTCCCGCGGCTGTTTGTCAATATCTTTTTAGAAAAAAACCGTAACAGTTCAGAGGTTCAAAGTCTTTTCATTAATCCAGGTTATCGTCGATGCTCCCGTCCGGCAGCATGTTATCCGGATGATATCTACCCGCCTCCTCCAATTGATACCGCCTGCACACTTTCCATTGGGTGTCCGTCTTACAATAGGCTTCCGCCCAGGTCTGATCCAGCAGACCTGATCGTTCAAAACGCCTCAGCGGGCATAGGAGGTACCATTTACAGGTCATTATTTTGAGTGGACTTCCACAGGCCCGGGCTTTATAATCCTGACCTGGTTAAAAAGATATGTTATTACCGGCCTGACATTAATTCGGCCTCTATTTTGAAATCACCAACAGGAGGAACCCATGACCATCAAGTCTGAACAGGATTATCGTAACCGGGTGGCAAAGCTGAAACCCCGGCTTTTCATCGGAGGCAAAAGAGTCAAGGACCTGACCGATCATCCCATCACCCGAGGGGTCATCGATGCCACAGCCCGCGTGTATGCACTCACCATGGACCCTCAATATGCGGACACCATGCAGAGCATGTCTCATCTTACCGGTGAGCCCATCAGCCGGGCCCTGCATATTCATCAGAGCAAAGCAGACCTTCACCAACGGCTGGATATGGCGCGGCTGAGCAGCCAGAAACTGGGGACCTGCAATTACCGCTGTCCGGGAAACGAAATGCTGCCCTCCCTTGCCGCCACCACCTGGGAGATAGACCAGGATAAGGGAACCGATTATCATGAGCGATTCAATACTTTCTTGAAGTACGCCCAGGAAAACGATCTGGTGGTCAGCGGGTCGGTTACCGATCCCAAAGGGGATCGCAGCAAACGGCCGCTTCAGCAGGATCCCGATTATTATGTGCATGTGGTGGAAAAACGGTCGGACGGTATTGTGGTGTGTGGCGCCAAACAGCATGCCACCGGGGCCTATACAGCGGATGAAACCCTGGTGCTGCCCGGGATATCCTGCAGAAAGGGAGAGGAGGATTACGCCCTGGCCTTCGTGATCCCCAACGGGACCCAAGGGGTGACCTACATTGCCCAGTACACCCCCTTCAGCGTGGAGCGGGAATGTGAACCGGACCCCCGAGTGATCGGCAACCCCCTGTACGGTCAGAGGGAAACCTGTCTCATCGTCTTTGACCATGTATTCGTTCCCTGGGAACGAGTATTCATGTGCGGCGAAATCGAGTACACCCAGAGCTTTATCACCCGCTTTGCCAAGACCCATCGGATGAACTGCGGCGGGGCATGCAAGGTGGGCTTCATGGACCTCATTATCGGGGCCAGCCAGCTCATGGCCGAATACAACGGCCTGGCCAGGGCCTCCCACATCGCCCAGAAAATCACCCGCATGCT
>JAWLET010000338.1:0-2897 GCA_041685955.1 Desulfobacteraceae bacterium
AGGGTAAACGGCTCCTCGGAAAACATCTGCAGTTCCCCCTGCCGCTGGGTAATGTAAGAGGGCAGATTCCCGGGCCGTATAATGGCGGTATCCTCTAAAATGAGGATTCGTTCCATGGCGTGTTCCAGTTCTCTCACATTTCCGGGCCAGGCATACTCGGTTAAGATATCCATGGCCTCGGAGGTGACCTCCGGGGGCTCCTTTTTCACCTTCCGGCTCAGTTTGTCCAAGAAATGATGGATGAGAAGGGGGATATCTTCTTTTCGCTCCCGCAAGGGAGGCAGATGAATGGGCACTACGCTTAATCGGTAATACAGATCCCCCCGAAAGTCCCCTTTCCGGATGGACTCCGACAACTCACTGTTGGACGCGGAGACAATGCGAATATCCAGCTTAATCTTCTGTTGACCCCCCACCTTCATGAACTCCCGCTCCTGTATGACCCTCAGGAGCTTGGCCTGAATATTAAGACTCAGGTTGGCGATTTCATCAAAAAAGAAAGTCCCGTGATTGGCCAGTTCAAAGAGGCCGTGTTTGGTCTGGTGGGCCCCGGTGAAAGAGCCTTTGACATGGCCGAAGAGTTCGCTCTCCAGCAGGCTCTCCACTAAGGATGAGCAATCCACGGCCACAAACTCCTGCTCCTTGCGACTGCTGTTGGCATGAATGGCCCGGGCCACCAGCTCTTTGCCCGTGCCGCTCTCCCCGGTAATCAGCACCGTACTCTCGGTGGGGGCGACCCGCTTGATCTTTTCAAATATTCTCCGGATGGGGGGGCTGTTCCCCACCATGAGGTGCTTTTCCGAATCGAGTCTCAGCCCGCTCTGATCAATGGTTTCATCCGGGACAACGACCGCCTCCCGGCCCGCTTTCTCCAGGGCCGCATCCAGGTCATCCAGGCTGAAGGGTTTGATCAGGTAATCCAACGCCCCCAGCTTGGTGCAGTGAACTGCCGTGTCAATGGTGGGATACCCGGTAATGATGATCACCCTGGTTTGAGGATAGTGGTCACGGATCCGTTTTAAGACCTCTATCCCGTTCATGCCCTCCATTTTGATATCCAGCAGAACCAGGTCAAAATCGTGATGGTTGAGGAGAGCCAGTGCCTCATTTCCATCGGCCGCCGTCCTGGTGGTAATCTGTCGATTGTGAAGAGCCCTGCTGATGCCCTGCCTGACCACGGCTTCGTCATCTACAATCAGGACCCGCGTTATCTGCCTGTGTCGATTCATTTTTCAGCTATGCTTCAACAGCCCTTATATCGCCCGGTATGGGCTTAATGTCCGGTGGTCATCTTATGGGTGACCTCAATAAACTGCAAGGAAAAACCCTTCCGACCCCGAAAACCGCTTGACCTCCAGATGTCCCATTGTTATTGACAATTGCTGTCAGGAAATTGCCTGACAAGCGTTTTTCTGCTCACTAATATAATCATCCATCATCAATCAACAATCCGATGGGAGCCCCTAAGAATCAAACCGTACAACACGAAACCCTGGATATGAAAGCGGTCGTTATTCTCACCGTACTCTGCCTGTTCTGGGGATTCAACGCCGTGGCCATGAAGGTGGGCAATATGGGGATCGACCCCATATTCGGCGCCGGTATTCGCTCATTGATCGGGGCCCTGGGCCTGGCCGTATGGATGAAAATAAAGCGGGTTCCCCTTTTCCCCGGAAATCTGGCGGACGGCGTGATGGTGGGGGTCCTTTTTGGAGCGGAATTCGCACTCCTTTTCTCCTCTTTATTGTATACCACGGTCTCTTCGGCCTGGATCCTTCTTTACTCCACACCCTTTTTTCACGCCGTGGGGGCCCATTATTTTCTGGCGGGGGATCGAATAAACCTTAACAAAGGGGTCGGCCTTCTGCTGGCATTCTCCGGCATCGTCCTCCTGCTGAGCAAACATCTGGGTCTCCCCTCGCTCCTGCAGTTGGTAGGGGACCTGGCCGCCCTGGGGGCGGCCCTGTTCTGGGCCATGACCACCATCTATATCAAAAAACGGCTGGTGGGGAAGGTCTCCTATCACAATACGCTCTTTTATCAGACCCTGTTTTCCACACCCATCCTGTTCGGTCTCAGCCTCTTGTTCCAAGAGGCCCCCATACACCATGTGAATGCCCTCATTGTGGCCTCATTTTTGTTCCAGGGCATCATTATCGCCTTTATCAGCTACCTGATCTGGTTCTATCTGGTTCATGCCTACCCCGTGAGTCGGCTGTCCTCCTTCACCTTCCTGACTCCGGTGTTCGCCACCCTCTCAGGCATGGTGTGTTTCCAGGACCCCTTGACCCTGAAGCTGGTCCTGTCGCTCATTCTGGTGAGTATCGGGATCTACGTGGTGAACCGGAAGTGAGGGGTATTTGAAAGAAAGGAAAATGCTAGGCTAAACGTTGTTTGGGCGCAACTAAATGGTCAAAATGGGGTTTTCGCCTTTTAAAATCTCTGTAAGCGGTTCACCCCAGTATTTCACCTCCACATTCATATTCTGTAAGGCTTCTGTCACCCCCAGCTGGTCTGCGCATGCCTTGCAGGCGGTTACGTGCACCCCCGCATCCAGCGCCTCCTTGATTTTCTCTTGAATTTGGGGGCTCTCAGCGGATAATTTTGCAGGAGTCCCCCAAATGATCAATGTCACCTTGTCCCACCATCCCCTGAGCCGGGAGTTTATGCCGTACATAAAAACCATCTTCTCAGCGGTAATGGGATCACCGCTGGTCCATAAAATGTAGAGATGATCTTTTCCTCCTTTCAAAATGAACCTCCTTTTCATGTCGGGAGCCTTTTCAATGATTGTCAACTACATCATATTTTGTAAGGAAAGGCAAGGCGATGGCGTGGGAAGAAGACCGGCTGTCAAAAAAGAACCTGACATTCTCCATCCATGCTGCGGCCGAAAT
>JAWLET010000339.1:0-2889 GCA_041685955.1 Desulfobacteraceae bacterium
AAAAAGCCCGATGGCCATTAGAACCGGCATGACGATATTGATCACCACATTCAGCCTCACCGCTGCCCCCGCTGAAAGGGGTCCGCCGGGTCCTGAAATCCAGACCGCTTTTGAAATCAAAGAATTCGTTAAAGGCATTGACACTGATATGGGCGGCCATGGCCCCGATGAGGGTTACCACCCCATACAGGGGATGTATCGTCGATGATGACCAGTCAGCGGTGGCCAGTCCCAACAGCACACAGGCCGGGGTGAGGATCAGAAACGGGACCCGCATGGGTCCCGTAAGGTATTTCAGCTTGTGTCCATCCACGAATAGTTTTTGGACGCTATCAGGTTTACTTCAGGGATTGCTTCAGTTCAAAGACCAGATCCGCATATTTCCGGTTGTCTGGTTTCAGGTCCTGAGCCATCAATGCGTCGCGCAATGCCATATTGAGGTCCCCCATTTCAGCCCAGGCCCGGGCCCTCCCGAACAGACTCGGTGCGGATTGAGGTCTAATATCCAGCGCCTTGGAAAAGGCGTCGACCGCCTCTTTATACTCCCCCAGCTGAAATCTGGCCCATCCCAGGCTGGTAAACACCGTGGGAAGCTCTTCCCGCTGCTCCCCATATTGAAGTGCTCTATTGTAATCGTCAACAGCCTCGGCATATCCTTTGTTATAGAACCGGGCATCTCCCCGGGCCTTGTAGAGGTTGAACACGCCGTATTCCAGTTTGGGCGTAGGGGCAGTGACCTCCATGGTGGAATCATAGACCTTCGGTTGGTACCTTCCAGAAGGTTCTCCTCCTGCAATGAGTCGTAAGGCCGTATTAAAATCCATAATCGCCCGGTCATAATTCCTCTGTCTATAATAGGCAAGCCCTCGATTGTAGTAGATCACGTAATTGTCCCGGCCCTCGGGAGACATTTCCAGGGCCTTGGTAAAACTGTCTATGGCCCGGTCATATTCCGCCTTTTTATACCAGGCCACGCCCTGGTCGTAGAAATCATCCGCATATCGAACCGGTTCACCTCCGGCACAGCCGGATAACCACAGGCCAATCAAAATCAGGACCCAAAAATATTTTCCTTTTCCCATGGACTTTCCTCCCTCTGTTCAGGTTGTGGGAATTCGCTTTTTAGACGCCCAAAAAACGCTATGCTCCCCTTTTTGATCGGTGAAATTTTTTAGCACAAAGCTCGAAGCCCCGTCAATCTTTTCAGGCGAGGCCTTCGGGTATGTCACGCTCTGAATTGTAGACATTCTTTGGATTTACGTGTATAAGCAGGGGCCAAATGGATGAACCGCGGGTCTTGTGGGATGGCTCCTCATGATTCCATAATTGATGATTGGCCATTGCCGATGATGATGAATTTTAGAAAAAAAATGATGATCCTTCAAGCCTCAAAAACAGTCTCTTATAGGCCATAGCATGCCGCTGTTTTACAAAAACCCGCTCGTTTCCCAGTGGGCCGCCACCATTTATACGGGTGGGATCTCTTTGGGACTGACTTTTGTGATCGCCCGCATACTCGGACCGGTAGGATTCGGTTCCTACAGCTATATCCTGACCATCGCCTCCCTGTTTCTTATCCTCCAGGATGGAGGGTATAAGACCCTTCTGTTTCGAGAAAAGACCCTGCCCTCTGAATGGCTGAGACCGCAAGAGGACAAATTGTTTTCATGGGCCCTGGGGCATACCATCGTGATCAGTATGGCCGGGATCCTTTTTGTATGGGCGGTTGAATGCAAATATCACCAGGGAATATTCGCCGCGCTTATCTGTTTCGGGCTCCAGGCCGGGGTGAATTTTGTCTCTTCGGTACTCAGAGGGAGGGGTCTCTTTGCTCGAGAAGCGCTCTGGCAGGTAACCGTTCGGACGTTGAGTGCAGCAGCCATTCTCGGCGTGCTTTTTTTTACCGAAGCTCGGCCTTTTGTTATCTTTGCAGGCTGGGCTGTGGGGCTTTTGGCATCACTTTTCATGTCACCCATAAAATGGGCCAGGCCTTTGTTCGGTGGATTCGGGCAAAGGGGTGTTCGGCGGGCATGCCTCGGGTTTTTGGTCATTGATGCGGCCACCACTGTCTACTATCGATCGGATATTATTCTCCTTGAACATTTGAGCACCGGGTCTGCAGTGGTCGGTCAGTACGCAGCCGCCTACAGATTTTTAGACGGCATCATCCTGTTTGCCGCCCCGTTGGGACTGATCTGGTTTCGAAAACTGCGACTGGTTTATGAGGACAGGGTGCATTTTCGATCTCAGCTTAAGGGAATGATTTTAATAATGGGTTTGGTTGCGTGCACGCTTATCCTAACGGGCGTCTTTTTCAACCACCAGATTGTATCTTTGACCTTTGGCCAGGGGTATCATGATGCGGCGATGTTGCTTCCCTGGCTGTTCAGCGCCTTGATTTTTGTGCTGCCGAACGGGGTCCTGACCCACTCCGCCATCGCTCAAAACATGGAACGTCTGTACGCCATTGCTGCGGGTGGGGGCGCAGGTCTCAACATCGGACTGAATCTGATACTAATTCCAGGCTACGGTGCCCTGGGCGCTGCATGGGCGACCATTGCGACGGAGGCCTTTTTAACTGCAATCCTTGTAATCGGACTGAAGCAAAAGCTCACCGGCGAAAGGACATAGGTATATGACGGGTTCGCGGATCAAGGTGATTGTCAATGCTATTCCATTGGTGAATGTGAACACCGGCATCAGCCGATATCTCAGATGTCTTTATACTGAGATGGAGCGGTGTTATGGGGACAGATTAGAGATCGGGTATTTTGATGGGCGTAAAGTTTCAAGCAGGATGCCTATCGGTCCGGCCAATCTGGGGCAGTGGACCCGAGGCGTGGATCTATTCTGGAAAATGCCGGTTTATCCGGCCCTGGTGGCCAGGCT
>JAWLET010000050.1:0-12553 GCA_041685955.1 Desulfobacteraceae bacterium
TTATCATCGGCTACCCCCTGTTCCGGCTCAAGGGACACTATTTTGCCATTGCCACCATTGCCACCTCCTTAGTGTTGAAAGACATCTTCGAGGTCTGGGATTTTGTGGGCGCGGCCCGAGGATTGGAGATCTCCCCCATCAAGTACCACCCGCCGGATTTTCTGCGGCTCATCTTCTGGGAAGATATCTATTATTTCTATTTTATCCTGGGCTTCTTCTTCCTCGGGATCCTGTATATCAACTGGTTCAGAAAATCGCGGTTGGGCTTTCAGCTTCGGTCCATCAAAGACAATGAGGATATGGCCAGGTCCCTGGGGATCAACGTACACTGGGCCAAGATCAAGACCTATGCCATTGCCACGGCGTTTGTGAGCATGGTGGGGTCGTTTCACGCCTGTTATATCAGAAATATTGAACCGGAAGACACCATGAGTTTGGATATCTCCATCCTGATCGCCCTCATGGCCATGTTGGGGGGGGCCGGATCTTTGTGGGGACCCATTATCGGTGCGGGGATCCTCATCCCCCTCAAAAGTTATCTCAATGAATGGCTGGGGGCCCAGGCCGGACTGGTGGGAATTGATCTCGTTCTCTATGCAATGATCATCATGTTGATTTCAGCCTATGAACCCCGGGGGGTGTGGGGCATCATCGAAAAGATCAGACGGAGGAAGCGTGCCTAATGACCCTCCTTGAAGTCCATCATCTCACCAAGAATTTCGGGGGCCTGGTGGCCAATGAGGAGATCTCCTTTCAAATGGAAAAAGGAGAGCTGGTGGGACTCATCGGCCCCAACGGAGCAGGCAAGACCACCCTTTTCAATTGCATTTCGGGCCTGCATCCGGTGACCTCGGGCCGCATTGTGTTTGATGGGGAAGATATTACGTCCCTTCGAGCCCACGAGGTGGCCCGGCGGGGGCTGGCCCGGACCTTTCAGGTCTATGTGGCGGCCGGGGACCTGACCGTGGAAGAAAATGTGATGGTGGGGTGTTTCATGAGAACCGCTTCACGGTCCCGTGCCAGGGCCCATGCCGATCAAATACTTCAGGAGTTGAACATTGCGGACCTCTCCGACTATATGGTAAGCGAACTGCCGGTGGCCGCACAGAAACGGGTGACCATGGCCACCGCCATCGGGTCCGACCCCAAGCTGTTGTTGCTGGATGAAGTGGCGGCCGGGCTGAATCCCAACGAAGTGGAAGCCGTTATGGCCAGCATCCGGCATGTGCATGACAAAATGGGCATCACGGTTATGCTCATCGAGCATGTGATGGAACTGGTGATGAAGATTGCCCACCGGGTGATTGTACTGGATTACGGCAGAAAGATCGCCGAAGGGGATCCCGACTCCATCTCTAGGAACCCGCAGGTCATCAAGGCCTACCTCGGGGAGCGGTATGTAAAAGAACAAGGGGACAGCGCCGGCTGAGAGCGCCAGTCTGTCTCAAATCGGGTTTTTTATGGGCGAAAACATCCTCCAATTAGAAGCGATCAAGGTCCGGTATTCAGGGCTGCCGGTGCTCCATGATATCTCTCTTCATGTGGACTCCGGCGAAACGGTGTGCGTGGTGGGGTCCAATGGTGCGGGAAAATCCACCCTCCTCAGGGCCATAATGGGGGCGCAGCGGGTATTTGAGGGTCGAGTGGTGTTCCAGGGCGAGGAGATCCAGCGGCTACGAACCGAAACGGTGGTGAATAAAGGGATCATCTATGTGCCTGAAGAGAAGATGCTCTTCCAGCCCATTTCAGTGGAGGAAAACCTGAGACTGGGCGCCTATATTCTCCACGACCGGGATGCCATTGAGAAGAACCTCCGGTTTATCTATACCCTCTTCCCCCAGTTGAAGGAGCGACGGTCCCAGGCGGCCTCCACCCTCTCGGGCGGCGAACAGCAGATGGTGGCCATCGGTCGGGGGCTCATGTCCAATCCCACCATTCTTATGCTGGATGAACCGTCCCTGGGACTGGCCCCCATTTTGGTGGACGAGGTCTTAGATACGGTGCGGCGGCTCAAGGCGGAGGGGATGACCATCCTCCTGGTGGAACAGAATGTGCGGGAGGCCCTGGACCTGGCGGACAGGGGATATGTGCTTCAGACCGGAAAGATTGTGGCCGAGGGAACCGGTCAGGAGCTTTTGAAAAGCGATATGTTCCGGAGCGCATTTCTCGGTATCTGACATTGTGCCCTGCCATTCAGCCCATCCCATCGGATTTGATCCCATCCCTTGTAACCATGCAACCCCCAAAAGCACTATTCTCATTACATCCACCGTCTGCTCTTGTTTTTTGTCCGGCTGGACGGGGAGTCTGTAAATCGGTTACGGCTTATGCCCGAAATATTCTCTCAAACCGACAATAAGATCATCCAAGTGTCGCCCGGCGAGACCATCCTGGAGGCCTCGCGCAGGGCCGGCATTCATCATACGCACGTGTGTGGCGGCAATGCCCGCTGTTCCACCTGCCGGGTCTATGTGATGGAAGGATTGGAAAATTGCCTGCCGAGAAACGAAAAGGAGCAGGCCCTGTCCGGAAAGCTGGGCTTTCCCGACAATATCCGGTTGGCCTGTCAAACCCGCATAAAAGGGGATATGGCATTCAGACGGCCGGTGGTGGACGACCTGGATATTAAAATCATCCTCAAGCAGTTGGAAGAAGGTCCCGGCAGCAAGCTGGGGCAGGAGAAGGAACTGGCTATCCTTTTCACGGATATTGAACGCTACACCCAGTTTGCCGAGGCCTTTCCCGCCTATGATGTGGTGCATGTCCTGAACCGTTACTATCAGATCATGAATGATATCATCGTGACCCATAAAGGGGTGATCAGTGATGTGGCAGGGGACGGGATCCTGGCATTGTTCGGAGTGATTGAAACTCGTGAAAATCCTGTATGGGATGCGGTCAATGCGGTCCGGGCCATGAAAGAGGCCCTGATTCGGTTCAACCAATACCTTGCACAGATGTATGACCGGTCTTTCGGGATCCGGGCGGGCATCCATTTCGGGAGCGTCATCGTGGGAAGCTTTGATACCGGCATGATGAACAAGATCGCCGCCATCGGAGACGCGGTGAACATGGCCAGCAGAATAGAACAGGCCAACAAGAAGTACAACACCCAACTGCTCATTTCCCAACCGGCCCGGGAGAAAATTCAAGGGCTGGTGCAAACCCGTAAAGCAGGGGACGCGAGGCTCAAAGGCAAATCCGGTGAATATGGCCTCTATGAGGTGGTTCTCTCTTAGCCAGGATTTCCCCCCGGACATTTGAAGCGCCGTAAAACCCAAGTCAAGTGACCATTCACACCCGCTCTACCTTTGCATATGCCCAAAATTGGGCAAATCTGTCAGGTATTGGGTTTACCCCTTGATAAAGTCATCCAAGCGATACAGGGCAAAATAAATTGATTTTCCAACAGCTTACGTTGTGGCATGCGGTTGGTACGGAGTTTGCTTAGAAGATGAGATATGCAAGTTTACTTTACCATAAGCCGGGTAGAGATAGCGACCAAGGCAAGGTATAAATGAGCTGAAAAAGGGGTCTAAACTTACTCTACTTACGTCAACTGGACATTTGGCGGACATCACCACAAAGAACGTCTAAGGAGCCATCAATAATGATAAGAGAAAATAGTATATTGGATGCTGCGCGGGAGCTGAATGTCAGAGCGGCCATTGATATCCCAAAGGATGCCTACCAAAAAGTCGAGCAACTTCTGAAACAAGAAACAAACCGGCTTTCAAGCTACGTGCTGGGCAAGATTTTGGAAAATTATGATGCCGCTACTAAAGATCGGGTTGCCATGTGTGCAGATACGGGTCTACCGCGGTATTACGTAAAAATCGGTAATGATGCAGTAATAGAGGGAGGAATGGTCCAGCTCGAGAAAGCGCTTCGACAGGCTACTGCGGATACCACCGTTAGCATTCCATTACGTCCCAACCGGGTTCATCCATTTACAAGAAAGGATAATAACAACAACGTGGGGATTCACGCACCCACGGTGGATTACAGTTTTGAACCCAATGCGAATTGGGTGGATATCACAGTAACGCATAAGGGAGGCCTGTTCGGCGGCGATTATCGCATGCTTTTCCCTGCAGACGGTATCCCCGGTCTAAAGCGCTTCTTTCTTGATTCATTAGCTGAATTCCTCCGCCGGGGGATGGCATGCCAGCCCGCGACCATAGGGGTTGGGGTGGGGGGGACAAAAGATATGTGTGTCCGATTGGCAAAAGAAGCGGCCTGCTTACGTATTGTGGGAGACCGAAATCCGGACCCCGAAATTGCAAAATTGGAAGAGGAGCTAGTCGAAATCGGAACCAGTGCCGGGTTCGGGCCAATGGGATTTCAAGGAAACTCAGCAGTATTGGACGTACATATCGAAGTGGCTTATGCCCATACGGGTGGAATGCCCGTTGGTATCCAGCAGTTCTGCTATGCACAAAGAAGAAAAACGGTGCGCATTTTTCCTGACAACAGCATAGAATATCGAGAGGATCCGCATTGGTTTACGCCCTATTACCGTAGAGAAACCATTGAATAAACACAAAGTGCGACGGTCGGATCCAAACCGCAAATTTTGTTTGATGACCGGAGGTCTGATTACATGGAAAATAAAGATCAAAAAATGCTACGAGAGTTCAACTTAACACTTCCTGTCAGCGCCTCAGATATCGCACCTCTGAAGGTGGGGGATGCTGTCTTCTTGAATGGCCTGGTTTTTACGGGACGGGAAGGCCTCTATGATATGATTTTCGAGAAAAAAAAGGAGCCTCCTATTGATATAAGAACCTTGGGAGGAGCAACCATTAACGCCTCGCCCACGGTAAGAGAAACTGAGCCTGGGGTTTACCATGTTCCGTCTATTACTGGAACCGCAAGTTTTCGGTTTGCCAAGTATATGTCCGAGTTTCTAAAGCGCTACAAGATTCGCTTTCTTATCGGAAAGGGCGGCATGTCTTCAGAAGTGTACAAAACATGCTTTCAGCCAAATGGGGCCATCTACCTGACCACTATTGGTTATGGAATGGGGGCGGTTTACGGCAGGGGAATTTTGGGCGTAAAGGACGTGGCCTGGAAAGACGAGCTTGGACTCGCACAGGCCATGTGGGTGTTAGAGGTGGAAAAATTTGGACCCTTTATAGTGGAGTGTGATACCCAAGGGGCGAGTCTATTTGAACAGGTGAATAATGAGATTAATGCCAAATTTCTAAAGCTTTACGAAGGCCTTCCGAAGTTTGCGATGAAGCGAATGGGAGAAATCGTTTCCGCAAAGGAGGAGATTATGTGAGTATTGACATCCCTTAATAGTAAACCTGCCAAACAGAACTTCGGGACGAGATACGGAGCCACAACTAACAATATTTTCACAAAGCTGAGGGCCTTACTCCCCTTTGCTGGTCCACTTAATGCTACTTAATGCCTATGGTCAAGGTGTAATAACAATTTCGAAGTGTGTCCCTTTATTAAATAGTCGGATGGATCGATGGAAAGGCGATAGCTGGTAAATTCTTATTAACCTGTAACTAACTTAAGGAGGTGTGATTATGGATTGGCAAAAAATGAGGGATAGGTCTATTGTTTTGCTCTTGGTGATACCGACCATATGTCTTCTGCTTGTCGTTTGGTACACGCCAGCGGCCAGTGCGGCCGCCCCCATCAAGATGCGGGTGCAAACGGCTGCACCAAATGTCAGCCTGTCATTTCAATCAGTGGCTCGAATGGCCGATGCGGTTCGGGTTATGTCGGACGGAAGGCTTGACATAGAGGTCTTGCCGGACGGCGCCATCGTCCCGACGGCGCGGATTCCAGACGCCGTAGACAAGGGTTTGGTTGAAGCAGGCGCCACATACGGCCAGTATTTCGCGGGAAAGCACATGGCAGGCGCCCTGTTCGGCGCGCCGCCCGCGGGTGGCGGGAGCAATGTGGGCATAGACCAGTTCGGCCATATGACCTGGCTGATCTTTGGGCCTGGTCGAGAGCTTCATGAAGAGTATTTTCGTGACGTAATCAAGATGAACCTGGTGGCTTTTCCGGTGGGCTTCCATGGTCCGCTCAGCATCGGTTGGTTCAAAGAACCGATCGAAAGCCTGAAGGATCTTCAGGGCCGTCGCTATCGATCAGGCCCGGGTCTCGTGGCCGAGACCTGGGAAAAGATTGGTGTTCCCGCAACCTTTTTGCCCGGCGGTGAAATCCTTCCGGCGGGTCAGCGGGGCGTGATTGACGGGGCACAGTGGGGGAGTCCCTACGACGATATCCCCCTGGGGTTTCATCAGATATGGAAACACTACTATCTCCAGGGCGCCCATTTCCCGATCTCAACGTGGGAGTTGATAATCAACAAGGATTTCTGGAACAAGCTTACGCCGGATTTGCAGGAGATGATCAATATAGCTGCCCGGGCTACCGTTTTGGAAACCTTCTATCGATTGCTGGAAGACAACGGAAAACTGTTGAAGAAGGCCATAGAGGAGTACGGTGTCACCGTTCACGAGGTGCCGCCGGACATCTTTGCCGCGTTCATGGAGGCTACTGACGAGGTGTTGGAAAAGTATACCAAAGACCCCTTCTTTAAGAAAGTTTTGGATTCCCAGCAGGAGTACGCTGATCTGATCCGTCCATATTGGAAGGCGTCTCTCAATAGTTCCGTGTTTCTGGTGGAGGGCAGAAAAAAGTAAGTGCAGTAAATACATAAGGATCAGGGGCATCTGCGCGGTAGCCGGTACAGCGGGTATGTCATTTTGGAGTTGGAACTGAGTGGGGAGTTTGCAGTGCCGGTGCCCCGGCCTTTGCCCTCCAAAGGGGTAAACCAGTTGAAGATAGCGTGAGGTGGCCAATGACGGCGCGGCCCGGGCGGGGACCGGATACTCGGTAAGCAGGTCTTGCATTGAACATGAGCTGGGGTTTTTAGGATGCACGTACTAAAAAGGATCGTAAAGATTCTGGACAACATCACGCTCTGGCTGGCGCGGCTCACCTGGTGGCTGGTGATTCCTCTGATGGCGGTTCTCGCCTATGAAGTGATCGTCCGAAAGCTATTTGTCAGCCCGACCATTTGGGCCATGGATATCAGTTATATGCTCAACGGCATCTTAGGAATGACAGGTGCGGTTTATGCGCTCTATAAAGGCGGGCATATCGCCATCGACTTCATATCCGATAGGTGGCGTCCCCGAACCCAGGCGGCTTTGAACACCGTTTTCTACATTACCTGTTTTTTCCCGGGAGTCTCCATTTTCCTGTGGTTCGCATGGCAGTTCGCATACGAGTCCTGGCTTATGAATGAGCGGGCAATTACGAGTGCGTGGATGGCTCCCATATACCCACTGAAGATGATCATGGCCGTGGCAATGGCGTTTTTAATCCTTCAGGGGATCTCTGAGTTCCTGAAGAATCTATATGTGTTACTCCGGGGGCATCAGCTGTGAGTCCAGAGACGCTCGGCCTTGTTTTCATCTGCGTCCTTTCAGTGGCGCTGTTCGTCGGTTTTCCCGTTGCATTCACTCTTATCATCCTGTCAATCGTTTTTGGATACATCGGTTTCGGTTGGGTCGTATTCGATCTGATGGTGTACCAATACTTCTCGTTAATGGAGGACCCGATCTGGGCGGCGGTACCGCTCTTCCTTTTTATGGGACTGATTTTGGAGGAGTCGGGGATGATGGAACGCCTGTTCAAGGCCTTTCAGCTGCTGCTTGCACCGGTGCGCGGGTCCCTCTATCTCGCAGTGGCGATCAGTGCCGCGATTTTTGCCGTTGCCACCGGGATTGTGGGTGCATCGGTCGTGCTTCTCGGTGTCATGGCTGCGCCCACCATGAATAAGTGCGGCTACGACGTGCGCATGTCGTCTGGAATCATCACCGCGGGTGGAACGCTCGGGATCCTTATTCCGCCGAGTGTCATGCTGGTGGTCATGGGCCCCATCGTGGGTGTGTCAGTGGTGGATCTGTTCGCTGCGGCCATAGTTCCCGGGGTCATTCTGGCCGGGCTCTTCGGTGGGTATGCCCTGGTACGCAGCTTTATTCAGCCGCATATGGGTCCGTCTCTTCCCAAGGACCAGCGGGCGGACTCGTTCATGGTCATCCTGAAGGAACTCAGCGTGGGTCTCGTACCTCCCGCAGGGCTGGTCATGGCGTGTCTCGGGAGTATTCTGTTTGGCTGGGCCACCACAACGGAAGGCGCGGCCATGGGAGCATGCGGGGCCGTGGTCCTCATCCTGGCATATCGCCGGTTCACATGGGCCAGGGTCTACAAGGCAGGGATGCAGACCTTAGAGGTGACCGGTATGGTCGTCTTTCTTGTCGGCGCCTCCAATTTCTTCGGGGCCGTCTTCTCTCGCCTTGGGACCCCGACCATGATTACCGAGGCCCTCATCGGACTCGGTCTGGGACCATTTGGAACCATTTTGATTATCCTGCTAATTATATTCATTCTGGGGTGGCCACTGGAATGGATCCCCATTGTCCTCATCGTGGTGCCGATTGTGCTCCCTGTGGTTCAGGCCTTCGAGATCAACCTTATCTGGTTTAGCATTCTGGTGGCAGTATGCCTTCAGACGGCGTGGCTGTCCCCCCCGGTGGCCTTGGCCTCCTACTGGCTGAAGGGTGTCGTGCCCGAGTGGCAACTCAAAGACATTTACATCGGCATGTTACAGTTCATGGGCCTTCAAGCGATGGGGACGCTGCTCCTGCTCTTCTTTCCCCAGATCGTCCTCTGGCTTCCTTCCCTGCTGTCACCATGAGGCCTTAGCGTTGGGTTATCATGAGAGGCTCCCCCAGGAGATCCGTATAGGGGCATAACTGCTTGCATGAACATCAGAATGGAGGTGAAACATGAGAAAGCATTTGGAAGGGATTAAAGTCCTCGATTTAACCGCTTACCTGTCCGGACCCTATGCCACGCTTAACCTTGCAGCATTGGGTGCGGATGTTATCAAAATTGAGAGGCCGAAAATCGGGGATCCATGCCGATGGAATCCGCCCTTTGCCGGGCACAACGGTGTCAGCTTTGAAATGAAGAATGATACGGATATGTCCATCCTCTATCTTAAGAGAAACCGGGGAAAAAGGAGTATTTTTTTGAATTTAAAGGAGGAAAAAGGGAAAGCGCTATTCAGACGCTTGGTCGACACGAGCGACATCGTTATCGAAAACTTCAGCCCGGGGGTCATGCAGCGGATGGGCCTTGATTATCCGGATTTAAAAGAAATTAATCCCGGAATTATCTATTGTTCTATTTCAGGCTATGGTCAGGACGGCCCTTTCAGGGATCGGACCGCATTTGATCTCACCATTCAGGCCACCAGCGGCATTATGGGAATTACAGGATATCCGGATGGGCCTCCTACAAGATGTGGGGCATGGATCGGGGATATGATCCCTTCTTTATACGGTGTCGTCGGTATCCTGGCGGCGCTGTATTCAAGAGAGAAAACCGGTCAAGGGGATAAAATCGATATAGCCATGCAGGCCGCTTGTTTCTCGGTGGTTACTGATGAGGCCTTGGATTATAATATGTCTCTGGGAATGCCGGTCAGGACCGGGAATAGAAACCCCAGGTTGGCACCATGGAATTCATACAAAGCAAAAGACGGGCATCTCATCATATGTGTTGCCAATAATACGCAATGGAATGCTTTCCTAAAGGCCATCGGACGGGAGGACCTTGAAGATGATAAACGGTTCAAAAATCAAGAAGGACGATTTCGATATTCTGATGATGTGGAACATATAGTGAACCAGTGGATGGAGAATCTTACCCGGCAGGAAGCGCTCAACCGGTTGAGAGAGTACAAAGTTCCATGTGACGCTGTATTGGAATATGAAGAAGTCCTGGAATGCCCCCAGCTCAATTACAGAAAAATGCTTCAAGAGGTCATCCATCCCATCAGCGGAAATACAGGCCTGAGAGTTGCGGGTTTCCCTGTTAAATTTAGCGAATCAGAAGCCGGGTTTGAAAGACCGGCACCTTACTGTGGTGAGCATAATGAGGAAGTATACAAAGAGTTGTTGGGGCTTTCAGACGAAGAGCTCGAAGCGTTGAAGGAAGAAAATATTATTTGAACGTCGGGCTGAAACCATAAAACGCGCACCGGTTATGGGTGACCTGTACGGGGCCGATGCCCTCTTTCAGCCCCAGCCGCTTACATGGGTGGGACGAGTTCCCTTCGTCAAGATCATGGGAATGGAGGTTGTTAATGGAGACAATTAGTCAAGATGAGGTGATCCAGATTTTGAAAATTGTGGAGGAGTCGAATTTCGATGAACTATGCCTGGAGATGGGGGACTTCAAGCTGATGTTAAAGAAGCACGGAGACAGCGAACCCGTGCAAGGCGCTTTTCAGAGCGGGGAAAGATTGCCTCATCCTGAAGCGGCCCGAGGGCAGCCGCCTGTAACAACCGATATAAAACAGAGTGAACCTGAAATGGCGGCTACTGTCCCGGAAAGGGAGGGTCAGAAGGGGGAACCTGTCGCCGGGAACCAGGAGGAAGGGTATATCCCCATACGTGCACCCATGCTCGGAACCTTTTACCGGGCGCCCAAGCCCGGTGCGCCGCCCTTTGTGGAAGTGGGTCAGTTGGTATCCGCGGATGATTCGGTGTGCATTATCGAGGTTATGAAACTCTTTAATACGGTCAAGGCCAACGTGGAGGGACGCGTGGTCAAGATCTGTGCAGAAAACGGTCAAATGGTGGAATACCAGCAAACGCTTTTTCTTGTGGAGGAGGTGAATGCCGCCGGGGAGACAGGTAAGGAGGAAATTGCCTCATGAAGGGTATTTCCCGCGTTCTGGTGGCCAACCGGGGTGAAATCGCCGTTCGTATCCTTCGCGCATGCCGTGAACTGGGGCTGGAGTCGGTGGTTGCGGTCTCTGAGGCGGATAAAAACAGTCTCCCGGCGAAGTTGGCTGACAGGACGGTATGCATCGGTCCGCCGCCCCCCACGGATAGTTATCTCAAAGTGGATACCATTATCGCAGCCGCCCTGGGTACGGGTTCAGATGCCATTCATCCCGGATACGGTTTTCTGGCAGAGCAGCCTCGACTCGCCGAGGCCTGCGCCGCTCATGGGCTCATCTTTGTGGGGCCCAAGGCGGATGATCTCAGGAAGATGGGAGATAAGCTCTACGCACGAAAGCTGGCAGGGAGGGCGGGGGTTTCACTTATCCCGGGATCGGAACTGGTACATCATCTCGAAGAGGCGGCAGACGCAGCAAAACAGGTGGGATTTCCCGTTTTGTTGAAAGCGGCCGCAGGCGGCGGTGGAAAGGGGATGAAAATCGTTGCGCGGGCCGGGGATCTAAGGACTGTTTTTGACGAGGCATCAATCGAGGCCCTGAGTGCCTTCGGGGACGACCGGATCTATGTAGAGCATTATATCCCCAATGCGCGGCACATAGAGGTGCAGATCATCGGGGATCGTTTGGGGAATATTATCCATTTGTTTGAAAGGGATTGCTCGCTTCAGCGCCGGTATCAGAAGATGGTGGAAGAGGCGCCGTCTCCTGCAGTGGCCCCTGAACTCAGGAAGGAAATTTGTGAAGCAGCCGTCAGGATCGGCAAGCAGATCGGGTACGAAAATGCCGGAACCGTGGAATTCATGCTGGATCAGGATGACGGTCGGTTCTATTTTCTTGAGATGAATACCCGCATTCAGGTGGAACACCCGGTGACCGAGATGATCAGCGGGATAGACCTGGTCAAGGAGCAATTCAGGATGGCCGCCGGAGAGTCCTTCAGCGTAACACAAGAAGAGGTTCGACTGACCGGGCACGCCATCGAGTGCCGTATCAACGCCGAATCGCCGGGTGCGGAGTTTTCACCCTGTCCCGGTCACATTACAAAATGGAAGCCCCCCGTAGGAGAAGGTATCCGGGTTGATTCCCACTGTTATTCAGGCTATTTCGTTCCACCATACTATGATTCGCTTCTGGCCAAGCTCATCACCCGAGGAACCGGCCGTCGGGAGGCCATTGATTTAATGCAATACGCCCTCGCCCATTTTACTGTTTCGGGCGTTGATACGACCATCCCTTTTCACCAGGTTATCATGAATCACACCGACTATGTGAACGGGAGCATCAGTACAAATTGGATAGAAAATCGTTTGGTTAAGGAGTATGAAAAAAATGAAGGAAATCCGTTTCGTTGATACCACATTGAGAGACGGGCACCAGAGCCTCTGGGCCACACGGATGAGAACGGCCCACATGATGCCCATTGCGCCTTTATTGGATCAGGCCGGGTTCATGGCTGCCGAATTGATGGGAACCGTCCATTTTGATGCCTGCCTCCGGTATCTGCGTGAAGATCCATGGGAGCGGATCCGGCTCCTTTCCGAGGCCTTGCCCAATACCCCCTTGCGCGCCTTGATTCGAAGCAAGTCTCTCACCAGTTTCAACATCGTTCCCGACTCCGTGATCAAGCTCTGGATAGAGCGCTGTGCGGCCAACGGCATCAAACATCTTATGATATTTGATGCCTTACACGACTGGAACAATCTTTCAAAATCGGTACCCATAGCCCAGGCCGCGGGGATTCAAGTGGTAGTCCCTTTG
>JAWLET010000340.1:0-2877 GCA_041685955.1 Desulfobacteraceae bacterium
AGTGCGTGCCGGCTCACCCGCGGAAGGAGAACAATGTGGTCGACGTGGTTCAGGATGTTGGGAAACAGCAACTCCCCCTTCCAGTGACCCCTGTGCTCGGTACGATCTCCAAAAAAGGCATCAAAGCCCGGCTCTTCAAAGTAATGGACCTGGGCGCCCGATTCCAGGGCGGCCTGCTGAAGGCCGTTTTGAACCAGGACGTCGCGGCTGGATCCCTTTTGACCGTCCCCATCCTGATAGACCGCCTGCACACCCGGCTTATCACCCACGATCACCCGCCCGGCGCCTTTCTTCTTGAGCAGGCGCACCATGCCGCTCACGGACAGGGGGGAGGTGGTGGCCGGGTACGGGTTGGCGGAGTTGGAAACCACCTTGATGAAGACCGTATCCCCCCGGGAAAGCCACGAAAAGTTTGTGGCCGCTTCAGCCGTCTGTCCGATGGCGGCGAGGACCGATTCTGCATCGGCGCCCCGGGGAATCGCGGCCATGACTACCGGTTCATGGGATCCGGAAAACCCGGGTAAAGACGTTGACATCCCTTTCCCCCTTTCGTGGCAGCCGGATGCAAATACCCCCATGTAGGCGAAGCCGGCGAATTTGAGAAAGTCCCGGCGGGAGATCTTGAAACGGACTGCATCCGCGCTGCCTTGATCCTCCATCACTTCACCCCGGGTTTCTGAGATAATCCGAATAACAATAAAAGCTTACCACGGGTTGGATTCGATTTCAACTGGCCCCAGGCCGCATTCCAAAAAAGAGTGGCCCATCCAGGGCAAACCGTGTGAAGAGCATCATGTTGATCGCTTTTTTCCATCTAAGCGACAGGGGAGTTTCCGGATCTGCTGTTAGCCCTTTAATACGCATAAATCATTTGGTATGATCAATTCAGGCAAGGGCATGGTTGGAACATCATAACCATTGGGCCCAGGAATAAGCATCAGGTGGCTGCACGAAATCCGCCAATGGATGTGAAAGAGGAGGCGCATTATCAGTGGGTTCCCTTGTGGCTGGGGTTGTTCTATGCCTGATCTTTGGATTTTTTGTTTACGAAACAATCCATGAATACAATGTACTGAGGAGGAAATCATGGATAAACACCGGATCGCAGAAATAATACGGAAAAGATTGAACCTGGAAGACCGGGAATGGTCCCTGATTGAGGAAAACCCCAAATTTCAGAACCTGTTTCAAAACGCCATCGAAGCCTCCAAATACCGATTGGTGGGTGAGGTGATCGAATCCAAGGGGTGTCACTCAGGACATGCAGTGGGGCAGAGGTTGATTTTTGATAATTCGGGCAATCTGCTCACCCAACAGAATCCGGAGCGGGTATGCGCCTTTTTGATGCCCAATTTGACGGTGCTCATCAATGCCTTTTTTGAGAACCTCATGAACGGCCGGGACCCGAACGAGGTCATGTTCAACACCACCGGCTGTTTTGATGCCGGCCCCTTATGTGGGGGATGGGGGCATGTGGTGGTCAGAATGCATGCGGAATTGAGTTGAACCGCTTTTTGCCGGACGATTCCACCCATAAAAAAAGGGCACGCCGTCATTTGTCGGCATACCCTATTGCTCTCAGAATACTGTGAGCTAAGCTACGGTAACATTCACCGCAGAAGGTCCTTTTTGACCCTGCTCTATGTCAAAGGTGACATGATCACCTTCGTTCAGGGACTTGAAGCCGGTTGCATTTATCCCTGAATGATGAACAAATACATCCGGGCCGTCCTGCTGCTCAATAAAGCCAAAGCCTTTTCGGTCGTTAAACCACTTCACGATTCCATTCGCCATAGTAACATCCTCCTTTCAAATAATTTCTCATGTTTCCAGACCTCAGGATGTCACTTAGGACCACTGCATTTTCCTTCAGAACGAAAAAAGCCCGCCCACAAAGGCGAACCCTCATGATTTATTATAAAATAACCTGTCTATTCGCTAAAGTCAAGCGATTTCGAAATATAATTGAAGACAGGCAGAGAAAATGGTCATATTTAACCACTAATCATATATGACCATTTATAAGCCGATTTACGCGCCCCCTGACAATTGCCGCTCTCTCAATATTCATTTGAAAATCGATAGCTTAGCTTTTTTCCCGGTGAGATTGCCGAGCCCGGCATGAAGTTTGAATGGTTAATGAAGAAAGGATGGTTGCTGGCAACAGGCGAGTTAAATTGTTGATTTACACTGAAGCGAAGCTATTTTACTTCAGGGAAAGTGGGACTCAGATGATGATCATTCTCAGGATAACCATGAAGGCACTTCCTGAAAAACGCAAAGAGGTGATGCAAACGCTTCTCTCCTTGATTGAGCCAACAACAAAAGAGAAGGGGTGTCTGAGATATGAGGGCTTCTGCGATATCACGGACAATACCGTGTTTACGCTTCTCGTGGCGTGGGAGAATCACAAAGATCTTGAACATCATCTGAAGTCCGAGAGATTCGGCGTTTTGCTTGGAACCAAAAGCCTTTTGCGGGAATTTCAGCAAATTGAGATCCACACGGTTTCCCTTTCCGAAGAGTTGGCGCCTGTGAGGGATCACAAGTCACCTTTTCATCATTCAACTGCAGCGGGGAGTTACACGATATGAATGTTCTTTTGATTTACCCAAAGTTTCCGGATACGTTCTGGTCTTTCAAGTACGCGCTGAAATTCGTGCACCGGAAGGCGGCAAACTCACCGCTCGGCCTGCTTACGGTGGCAGCCATGTTGCCGGATGATTACCAAGTCCGTCTCGTGGATGTAAACGTGGACGACCTTACGGACGAGGCCCTTTCCTGGGCGGATATGGCCTTTATCGGGGGAATGACCCTTCAACGGGATTCGGCCCGGAAGATCATTGCCCGGTGCAGGGAGGCGGGGCTCAGGATTGT
>JAWLET010000341.1:0-2876 GCA_041685955.1 Desulfobacteraceae bacterium
CCTGGCCCACCGCAAAGGGGTCATCCGAGTCATACATCTGGATGGTGGGAAGATCAAACAGGACATTCAGGCCCGTGGCCCCGTGGTCCAGCATGAATTTCAGGCGCTGGTTGGTCTGCTCCGGGGATCCGAAACCGGTGAGCTGGCGCATGGTAAATTCCCTGCCCCGGTACATGTTAGCGTGAATTCCCCGGGTAAAGGGGGGGGCACCCGCATTTCCCAGGTCCCTTTCATAGTCAAAGTCCGGGTCGGAAAGCGGGGTGTAGAGCAGCTCCCGGGGGGCGTCAGAGCCCAGAACCGTGTGAGGGGTCTTGCGCCAGTGGTCCCGATCCGCTTCACGAACAACGGTCTCCATCCACTGATCAAAGCCTCGCCGGATGGCATCCAGGGCCTCACGGCTGTACAGGGGCGTACCTGTCTGCCCCGAAAGGGCTTCATGCAGTATCTCCTTAGTCCTTTTTATCCCATTTTCCATGAGCGGTCATCTCCTGCGCGCCATAGGTTGGCTCAAAAATAATATCTGATATTATCAGTATATTAGCCGGGGAGCGTTGTCAAGCCCTTTTTCACTTCTATAATTACCCCCCCGTTATTCAAATTAACATACTGAAAATAAAGAACTTTTAAAACATTAACTGGAATCGTTCATTGCCCGGGGATTGAAAAGCAGCCATTTCCTGACAATGGATGCCGATATACATGGAATTGATATGATCAACTCATTGACAATCTTTGCTCATTCGAATACCATACCTGTACCATCGCGCTGGGAGATCAGGAAAGAGGAATTCTGAGTGCGGGTTTTGCCACAACCAGGGAAAGGATCACTGAGGTCAGAACCATGCTAAAGCGTCTTCAACATAAGCGATTTTCAGATGAAATTGCGGATCAGTTTATCGAACTCATAAAGAGCGGAACCCTTAAACCGGGCGACACACTCCCTTCTGAGAGGGAGATGGCGAGGAGCCTGGGCGTGAGCCTTCCGCCCCTGCGGGAAGGGCTCAAGATCCTTGAGACCCTGGGGTTTGTGGAGATCCGGCCCCGCAGTAAGATCGTGGTAAAATCCGTTGCCGCCTCAGCCCTCCATGACCCCATGGCCAGGACCGTTGAGGGTGATCTGGATATGGTGATTCAGTTACTGGAAGTCCGAAAGATTTTGGAATCCTGGGCCGTCTCCAAGGCCAGCCAAGTCGCCACTGAGAAGGATATCGCGTGCCTGGAAAAGGCCTGCCAAGAGATGCAAGCGGACTTCGAAAACGACCGATTGGGGGTCAATGCGGATTCCAAATTTCATCTCGCGATCTTCCATGCGGCCAAAAACACCATATTGTCTCATATCGGATTCACGCTGTTCGATCATTTGTGGCGGTCTCAAAAACTCATCAGAGAAACCATGTTTATGGCGGATCAAAACAAAAAGCGGTTATTGGCGCAACATTCCGCCATTCTGAATGCCATAAAGGCGCGAGAACCTCAAAAGGCCAATGCGGCCGTTGTGGAGCACCTGGATTTTGCCGAAAGAGAACTGGTTCATGCCAGCTTGTCAGCGTCAGAAGGAAAAGGAACCCTTCATCAGGACCCTATATAAAAGGGGGCTTCAACTAAGGGCTCACTCAAAAATAACTTCCCATTTTCCCATCTCAGCTTCGGGCCATCTTCGGCCGCCGCTCAATCGTGAAGTCCTCGAAATAGTTCACTATTTCTGTGGCTTCACTCAATCGCGACGACCAAATCTGACCCAAATCTGAGCGTCAATTCTGTGAATTTATTTTTGAGTGAGCCCTAAGGGGAAAGTTTAATGACAGGGAAGACCATACACGAGATACAAATAGGCGACAGCGCAGCGTTTTCAAAGACGATTTCAGAAAGCGACGTTTATCTGTATGCAGGCATCACCGGCGATTTCAATCCGGCCCATGTGAATCAACCGTATGCGGAAAAAACCTTTTTTAAGGCCCGCATCGCACACGGGCTCTTGTCGGCCGGCTTTCTCTCCACGGTCATCGCCACCCAGCTGCCCGGCCCCGGAACCATCTATGTCAGGCAGGAACTCAACTTTACCGCACCGGTCTATATCGGAGATACGGTAACGGCATCTGCAACAGTCCTGGAAGTGGATCGGGATAAAAACCGCGTGACCTTAGAGACCGTGTGCAGGAACCAGCACGGCAAGGTGGTTGTGGAAGGCCAGGCCCTGGTCTCGCCACCCCCTGAAGGGTAAGCCGTCAAATGGGACACGGAAAAAATGCATTATCAGGTTCCCCCCATGAGGCGTCTATCGGTTAAAAGGCCATGGAAAGGGTTACCCCGCCCATGATATGGTCGGCATCGCCGTCCATGCTTCCGGCCTGAAGTTCATTGTCCGCCTGATGAGACAGGGGGAATGCATAGGCCACGGAGGGCGTCACCGTAAAGTACTTCCAGAAAGGGATGTTCAATCCCACGGACACCAGTCCGTCATGAAGGCCGTTGAACCGCTCGCCGGTGGGGGTCAAATCATGATTGTATTCCACCATGTGGTCGTTGTCGGATTTGTAGTAGGAAAATGTACCGGCCACATCGAGGGTTAGGTCATAAGGCAACTCAAATGAATGAGACAGTCCCAGAGCAATATACCAGCCCTGAAGTTTGCTCACTTCCCGGTAGACCGTGAGGGTGGGCGCCAGGAGGGTATCCACGCCGCCGCTCAGGTAGAACTCCTTGGAGTCGTACGCCCCGTCCAATGCATAATAGATAAAGCCCGCTTCTACGCCCACCATACCGAAGCTGCGACCATAGGAAAAGGTCATATCGGTTTCATTCCATTTGGTGTTGCTTTCGTAGGGTTCATCTGCATAGTCCGTATCTAAGTTCCCCCACAGGTTCAGGGCAAACCC
>JAWLET010000342.1:0-2875 GCA_041685955.1 Desulfobacteraceae bacterium
GGTCATGATCAGGGATAACATGTCCCCACGGGCAAAGGAGATCTTAGAGGAATCCGGGCAGATTGAAGTGGTGATGGACTTTGATAAGGGTACCAATGATCCTGAGGCCCTTTCAGAGATTATTCACGAATTTGACGGCCTGGCAGTGCGAAGCGGTACCCAGGTGAAAGGACCCGCCCTTGAAAAAGCCGATAAACTCAAGGTGATCGGTCGTGCCGGAATCGGTGTGGACAACATTGATGTGGTCGGCGCCACCAAGCGGGGGATTGTGGTGATGAATGCGCCGGGTGGAAATACGGTCACCACCGGCGAACATGCCATCTCCATGATGCTGGCCCTGGCCCGTCGAATTCCTCAGGCCACCGCGTCCATCCGGGACGGGAAATGGGAGAAAAAGCGGTTCATGGGGGTGGAGATTGCGGGAAAGACCCTGGGGATCATCGGTCTGGGGCAGATCGGACGGATCGTGGCCTCCCGGGCCCTGGGGCTGCAGATGAGGGTGATCGGGTCAGACCCGTATGTGACCCGAGAGGCGGCGAGCGAGCTGGGTGTGGAACTGGTGGACCTGGATGATCTATTGGCCCGGGCCGATTTTATTACCCTGCATGTCCCCAGAATGGAAGAGACCCATAACCTGATCAACAAGGGGACTTTGGCCAAAATGAAAACGGGGGTCCGGATCATCAACTGTGCCCGGGGCGAGGTGGTGAAACTGGACGATCTACACGAGGCCGTGGAAAGCGGGCATGTGGCCGGGGCGGCCTTGGATGTGTACCCCCAGGAGCCGCCGGATCCGGGATTGCCCGTTTTGAAGCACCCCCATATGATCTTTACCCCGCATCTCGGGGCCAGTACCGGGGAGGCCCAGACCCGGGTGGCGGAGATGATCGCCAGACAGATGGCGGATTATCTCCTGAACGGGGTCATTACCAACGCCGTCAATTTCCCCTCGGTTCCCACCGAGATGATGGAGAACCTGGGACCCTTTCTGGGGCTTGCAGAACGTATGGGGGTCCTATTGGGGCATGTGGTACGACAACCCCATGATATCAACATGGTTTACTCGGGCTATGTGAGAGATTTTGATACCCGGGTCCTCACCCATGCGGCCCTCAAGGGATTTTTGGGGGCCTATACGGACAAACCGGTCAATTTTGTGAATGCCCCGGCCCTGGCCAAGGATAAGGGCATCAATGTGTCGGAGACCATTACCCAGGAGGCCCGGGATTATACCAACTTGATCCGCATGGAGATGCCCGGGCTCGAAGAACCCCTCAACCAGATCTGGGGGACCATTTTCGGAAAGAAATATCCCCGCATTGTGCGATTGGGGGAAATCTATGTGGATGTGATCCCGGAAGGGGACATGCTGGTCATTGAAAGCGAGGACCGCGTCGGCGTGGTCGGTGAGATCGGCACCATCCTTTCCCGGGAGGGGATCAACATTGCGCAGTTCCATATGGGACGGGGCGGAGGCCGGGCCATCTGTACGGTGACCATGGATTCAGCGGCTGATGAGTCTGTTTTGTCAAAAATCCAGGCTCTGCCCTATGTCTTGGCCGTCCGCGCTGTTGGACTGGATTAACGCAGAGAGCGGTTTTTGCCTTTGTCCAGGATGGCCGAGGATATCAGAGATCGCCCGAGACTGGGACACGAAGACATTGTTCAGCTCAATTTCATCCGAACCCGTGTGCCTTTTCTATTCAGGCGACATTATCGGACCGGGCTCAGATCCCATATCATGGAAGTGTTGAAGCCGGATGATGTAATCGAACAGGACCATGGGGTCATTATAAGCGGTGTAAGATGGTTTCCAAAGGCCGAACCTTTAAAAATGTTGCGGATTTTCAGAACCCGGTTTAAGGATCTCCATGCAGCCCAAGAAGAGCTGAACCGGGTCAGGACCGTGGACCGATACCTTGGCCCGGAGCATGTGGCCAGATCTGAAGAATTTTTGGTGGATTATGGGTGTGGCCCCAGCCGGGAAATACTGCTGTGCGGGCTTCAGGAATATGTGGCAGGCGAGATCATCGATCCGTGGAGTCGTTTGGATGCCGAGTACCTGAAGGCATTGATGGGCCGGTTAACCGTGGACATGGAATTCCCCCTCAAATGTGGGGTGGAGAAATGGCTGACCCGGGTTCAAAGGATGGCGCAGACGTTTTTAAGACGGACCAGATGCATGATCCAACAAAAAGGTCTTATTCCGGACCTGGCCGGTGTGGGAAATTTGATCATGACCGCTTGGGGGAATATGAAGGTCGTGGATATCAACAATATCTCCGAGATTTCCGCTGAATCGTCCATCCCCTTGGACGACAAAGGCTATCCGGTGTGCGACAAATCGGTTCAGGCCCTGGCCGGAGTTCAGGAAAGGCTTGCAGGAGAACCTGTAAGTAATACCGATGAATTGTATTCTATTTTTCTGGAACCTGGTCGTATGAAGTGTGTGGAGGCAATGGTCCGGGCATTTCATATGAAGACCAGGCTGCAGACCGCCGCTTCATCCTACCCCCATGAAAGAATGTAAGGAGCCCATTGGCAAAGCCGCTCCGATGGCGACAAAATACAAAGGAAGAATTATGGACAAAGAACAACTGATTGCCCGATTAAAGACCATTGCAGGCCCTGAGAATGTCCTGTCATCGGATATGGATCTCACCCTGTACAGCTATGATGCATCGCTGGAACAGGCGATGCCGGATGCGGCTGTGCTGCCCGGGTCCACCCGAGAAGTGTCCGAAATTTTGAGGCTGGCCTTTAGGGAGAAGATCGCTGTGGTGGGACGGGGCTCCGGAACCAACCTGACCGGTGGTACGGTGCCCGTTGCCGGCGGAATTGTGCTTCACTTTTCCAGGATGAACCGCATTCTGGA
>JAWLET010000343.1:0-2870 GCA_041685955.1 Desulfobacteraceae bacterium
GTCCGGAGATGGAAGCCTCCCTTACGGGATATGGTGAGGCCCTGGATAACACGGCTCACCTGGCCGAGCGGTGTAACTTTCAGATGGGTTTCGGGGAGTACAAATTCCCTGTATTCGACGTCCCCAAAAGCCAGGACCTTAATCAGGTCCTCACAGAGGCCGCGGAAAAAGGACTTGCCCAACGCCTGGCCCAGAAGGCGGAAGAGGAAGGCCGTCTTGCCCAAACCACCCGGACCCAGTATGAAGAAAGGCTGCGTTTTGAACTGGGGGTGATCCTGAAAATGGGATTTGCCGGATACTTTCTGATTGTGTCGGATTTTATCGATTACGCCTATCGTAACGACATCGCTGTGGGCCCGGGCCGCGGATCGGCAGCCGGTTCCCTGGTGGCCTATTGTCTTAATATCACCAATATAGATCCCATCAAATACGGCCTGTTGTTTGAGAGATTCCTCAACCCGGCCCGAATCAGCATGCCCGATATCGATATCGATTTCTGCATCAATGGACGGGACCAGGTGATTCACTATGTAGCGGAAAAATACGGCCGATCCAATGTGGGCCAGATCATCACCTTCGGCACCATGAAGGCCCGGGGGGCCATTCGAGATGTGGGCCGGAGCCTCAACATCCCCCTGGGAGAAGTGGACCGCATTGCCAAACTGGTCCCCGAAGGCCCTGGCGTCACCCTGGATCAGGCCATCCGGGAAGAACCGGAACTCAAGCAATTGGAAAGCGGAGAAGGGCCAGCCAAAAAACTCTTGAAGATCTCCCGGTCTCTGGAGGGTCTGGCGAGACATGCATCCACCCACGCATGCGGCGTGGTGATTTCAGACCGGGCCCTGGTGGATTACCTTCCCCTTTATAAAGGGGCCAAGGGTGAAATCATGGCCCAGTTCACCATGGACCGGATCGAACAGCTGGGGCTCATCAAATTTGATTTTTTGGGCTTGAAGACCCTGACGGTGATCAAAGAAACACTCAAACGCATTCAAAAAACCACAGGAGAGAAGGTTAATGTTCACAAGATATCCCTTGATGATGAGGCCACCTACCAGCTGTGTACGGACGGCAAGACCACCGGGGTCTTCCAGTTAGAGAGCTCCGGCATGAAAGACCTCTTACGAAAGTTGAAACCCGAGGTGTTTGAAGACATGATCGCCCTGATGGCCCTGTACCGCCCCGGACCTCTGGGCAGTAACATGATCGACGATTTTCTTAACGGCAAACATGGGAAAAAACGGGTCAACTACTTCCTCCCCGAACTTGAACCCATCCTCAAGGAGACCTATGGCGTGATCCTGTATCAGGAACAGGTCATGAAGATCGGCCAGGTCCTGGCCAACTACACCATGTCGGAGGCGGATGAACTCAGAAAGGCGGTGGGAAAAAAGAAGCCGGAGGTCATGGCCAAGCACCAGCAGAGATTTACCGAGGGTGCAACTGCAAACGGGGTAAACCCCAAAATGGCCGACAAGCTCTTCGGCCTGATCGACAAGTTCGGAGGGTACGGATTTAACAAATCCCATTCAGCCGCCTATGCCATGATCGCCTATCAGACCGCCTATCTCAAGGCCCACTACCCGGTTCCATTCATGGCCGCCCTGCTGACCCAGGACATGGGGAACCAGGACAAGACCATCAAAAATATCGCCGAGTGTCGGGTGATGGGAATCGATATCCTGCCCCCGGATGTCAATGAAAGCCAGGCCGATTTTTCGGTGGTGGATGAAAAAATCCGCTTTGGACTGGCTGCAGTCAAAAACGTGGGACTGAAGGCAGTGGAACTGGTCATTGAAGAAAGGGATGCGCACGGCCCATTTGTGGATCTGCTCGATTTCTGCAGACGGGTGGAGGGATCCAAGGTCAATCGAAGGGTGCTGGAGGGATTGATCCAGTGCGGGGCCTTTGATTTTACAGGGATCTACCGGTCCAGGCTCTTTGCCGGGCTGGATGACGTGCTCAGGACGTGCGGGGCCCATCGGGACCCCAATCAACTCGATATGTTCGGCGCCCTCAGCCTGAACGGCGGGGCCTCCAATGGATTGGTTGACCTTCCACAGGTGGCGGAATGGGATGACCGGGAGCGGTTGCGGCGGGAAAAGGAGGCCTTGGGATTTTACATCACCGGGCATCCCCTGGCCGGATATCAGGACGAAATCAATCGATTTTCCACCTGTCTGCTCCAGGATCTTCCCGGCCAGAAGGACAAATCCACGGTCAAGGTGGCAGGGGTGGTTGCGGAGCTGAAGATCAAACGGACCAAACGGGGCGACAAGATGGCCAACCTGAAGCTCGAGGACCTGACCGGCTCAGCCGATGTGGTCATATTTCCGGATCTCTTCAACACCACCTCCTTACTGTTGAAAGGAGATGAGGCCCTCTTGATCACCGGCACCGCAGAAGTGGGCGAAAGTTCCGCCAAAATACTGGCAAAGGAGATTGTGACCTTGAAGTCCCTCAGGATGAAGCGGGTCAGGGCCGTGCAACTTACGCTCCAGGGGGATGGGAACAGCCGGGCGTTTCTGGAAGACCTGCGGGACATCGTGTTTAAATACCCCGGAGACTGCCCAATCCTGTTCAAAGTGAACGAGATTGGGGGAGACCCGGTACACATCCAGGCGCACAGCCGGTTTAATGTATTGCCTTGTGAAGAATTCGTAGAAGCAATCGAGGCCCTGTCGGGCCACCCCATATGCAAGCTCATCACATGACAAAATCCGTTTCAGGACCGGCACAAAAAGCGGAAACCTTCTATGAGGCCCTGTCCGCCTGCGGGCGGAGGGGGCAAAACCTGATGAGACGGCCCGGGCCATAGAGTGCCGACAAATTCCAGGAGCAGGCGAATGAGAATACCAAAATCATGGGTA
>JAWLET010000051.1:0-12422 GCA_041685955.1 Desulfobacteraceae bacterium
GCCCGAACGGCCTCTCTCTATGAGTGCCAGCAGGATCCCCATGGCGCACAGCATTCCCCCGCCTGCAAAATCGCCCAGGAGGTTGCAGGGCGGAAGGGGGCGTTCCCCTTTTCGCCGGAACAGGGAGAGGGCCCCTGCAAGGGCAATGTAATTGATGTCGTGACCGGCCATGCTGGCATAGGTCCCGTTCTGCCCCCATCCCGTCAGCCGGGCATAGATCAGCCCGGGATTAACGGCAAAGGCGGCTTCTGGCCCAAGGCCAAGGGATTCCATCACCCCGGGCCGGTAAGGCTCCACCAGCACATCGCTGTTGCGCATCATTTTTTTGACAATTCCCACACCTTCATCGGTCTTGAGGTTAACCCGCACAGACTGTTTTCCCCGGTCAAAGGGATTTTTTTTCATCACATTGGGAATTTCCGGCCGGCCCTTTAAAAGCCGGTCCACCACCACCACATCCGCACCGAAATCCGAGAGGATCATTCCGCAATACGGGGAAGGGGCCAATCCGGCCATCTCAATCACCTTGATTCCTTGAAGGGGTCTCATCATGGTTTCCTCCGAAGTGACCTGCATATCCAGTACGTCGCCATCTACAGTAAAATTAGGTTCTCTACGCGCATACTGTGCGTCCGTTTGACATCTCTCACAATGGGTTCCCGGCCCCTGTGGCCGGTCCCTTATTGACAGCGGTACGCCACCTGTGCCATCATTTACATGAAATCTATCATTTGGAGTCCATAAATTCAACCGATTATTAATCCGTTCAATGGAGATGTGGTGGTCATTAAACCCAACCTCTCCTGGGCCAGGGCCCCCGACCTTGCGGCCACCACCAATCCGGAGGTCCTGGAGGCCGTGGTGACACTGGCCCTGGATGCAGGGGCCAAAAAGGTCAGGATCGCCGATCACACCATCCACGATGCCCGGCGCTGTTTCGGCATCACCGGGGCCGGTACGGTGGCCAAAAAGACTGGCGCAGACCTCATCTTTCCCAGGTCATCGCTGTTTCGACGCATGGACCTTCGGGGGGAACGGCTGAACGTCTGGCCTGTTCTGGTACTACTGGTGGAAGCCGACACATGCATCAATCCTCCCATCGCCAAAGCCCACGGATTGAGCGGCCTCACCATGGGGATCAAGAACTGGATCGGTGGTGTGGGGGGGAGCAGATCCTCCCTTCATCAGGATATCCATCAAAGCATTGTGGATCTGGCCCTGTTTTTCAAACCCACCGTCACCCTGATCGATGCCACCCGCATTATGACCCGTAACGGTCCCGCGCAGAAAACGTGGTCGCTTTTGTGTTCGGCTATAGCCACCAGGCCTATCAGACTGCATGGATCATGGGCCTGATCTTTTTGGGTATTTTGTTTTTAAACCGTATTGTGTGTGAAAAACACTGCCCCACCTCTCCCAAGGCCATCTATCTCCGCAAAAGCGAGGTTCACACTTCCCAGGGCACCCCCCTGTCGGTGCAGTTGCCCTATGTGGACCTGAAGCGGTGTGGGGAATGCAGCATCTGTGAATACAAATGCCCAATCCAAGGGAAACCGGCCATTCGTGTGATCTCGGCCGGGGAGTCCAGGGCACCGGATCATCAGATATTACTGAGGTCACAGGTATGAGTGATGCAAGGTCCTTCTTTGCCACCTGTCCCAAGACACTGGAAGGTCTCCTGGCCCAGGAACTTATGGACCTGGGGGCACAAAAGGTGCGCCAAACCCGGGCCGGGGTGCATTTCAAGGGTGATCTGAAAACCGCCTACCGGGTATGTCTGTGGTCCCGACTTGCCAACCGGGTGCTGCTCCCCTTATGTACGGTTACAGCCGAAACACCGGATCAACTGTACGCCCAGGTTTATCATCAAATCGACTGGCGCCGTCACCTGAACGTAGAAGGATCCCTGGCAGTGGATTTCACTTCGACCGGATCCAATCGGTTTCACTCCCATTATGCCGCCCTCAGGGTCAAAGACGCGGTGGTGGACCAGTTCAACCACCGGTTGGGGCGTCGTCCTGATGTAGACACCCAAAGACCGCACATCCGGATCAATGTTTTCATGAAGCACAATCAGGCCACTCTTTCCCTGGATTTGGCAGGGGAAAGTCTGCACAGACGGGGATACCGGACCCAAGGCGGCGAAGCGCCGCTCAAGGAAAACCTGGCGGCTGCCGTGTTGCTGCGGGCCGGATGGCCGCAAATGGCTCAAGAAAACCGGCCCATAGTGGACCCCATGTGCGGCTCCGGAACCCTCTTGCTGGAAGCAGCTATGATGGCTTTGGACAAGGCCCCTGCACTTGACCGGACCTGGTTCGGGTTCTCAGGATGGAACCAACACGACCCTGTTGCCTTCAAAGACCTGCATTCGGAGGCCAAAGCGCGTGCTGAACAGAGCGCCGAAAAGAACACAAGTCTCTTTCTGGGCTTTGATAAAGATCAGACCGCTCTTGTCCGGGCACGGTCCAACACCGCCCATGCCGGCCTCTCGGATCGGGTCCGCTTTCATCACCGGGATATCCGGCAGCTGAAGGCCCCGGAGGTCCCTGCACCGGGCCTGGTGGTGACCAATCCCCCCTATGGAGAACGCATGGGGGAGAAAAAATCTCTGGAAGCGCTCTATCCAGATCTCGCCCGCTCTCTGAAGGCTCACTTCAAGGGCTGGAATGCCGGCATATTGACCGCCAACCCGGAGTTGACCAAACAGATGGGGATCCGGGCCAAAAAAATCTACCGGTTCTATAACGGCGCCCTGCCCTGCCAGCTGTTGAATTTTGAGATCCACGCATCGTGGTATATGGCCGGGAAGGATCAAGCCCCGGCCGAAAGACACATTCGGCCCGTTTCCGATGCAGGCTCGGATATGTTTTACAATCGCCTGAAAAAAAACTTGAAAAGGATCGGGAAATGGGCCAAAAAACAGGGGATCAGCTGTTATCGATTGTATGATTCGGATATGCCCGAATATGCCGTGGCCATAGATGTGTATGACCACTGGGTCCATGTGCAGGAATATCAGGCCCCGGCAGGTGTGCAGCCGGAAAATGCGCGCAAACGGCTCAACCAGGTAATGGCGGTGCTTCCTGCGGCCCTGAATACGTCCCCGGATCACATGGTCCTCAAAAAACGCCGCAAAACCCGGGGGAACACACAATATGCCAAGCTGGCGGCAACGGGTCGGTTCTTTGAAGTGCGGGAGGGCGGACTCCGTTTTTTGGTCAACCTGACGGATTACCTGGACACCGGGCTGTTTCTGGATCAACGACTCACCCGGGAGCGGATCCGGGATTATGCAGCGGGTAAACGGGTCTTGAACCTGTTTTGCTATACCGGAGCAGCCACGGTGTATGCCGCGGCCGGGGGCGCCCTGAAAACCACGAGCGTGGATATGTCCGGCTCATATCTGTCCTGGGCCCGAAAGAACCTCGCCCTTAACGGGTTGGATGAAAAACAAAATGAATTGATCCAGGCCGACTGTCTTCAATGGATCAGGGACTGCCGGAAGCGCTATGATTTCATATTTCTGGATCCTCCCACCTTTTCCAACTCCAAACGGATGACAGGGTCCCTGGATATCCAGCGGGATCATGTCCCCCTTCTGAAGCAAGTGATACATCTCCTCACCGAAAACGGCCTGTTGATTTTCTCCGCTAATAAACGCAACTTCCGGCTGGACAAAGCAGCACTCTCGTCCTGCCGTGTGCGGGACATCTCCCTGGCCACCACCCCTATGGACTTTGAACGACGCAAACACAGCCATCACTGTTTCGAGATCCGGCCTTGTCCGCACTTTGACGCCATACAGGATACGGGAGTATACAGGAGAAATGATGAAGGTTAAAAAAATCATCTCCGGGGGACAGACCGGTGCTGACCGGGCCGCCCTGGATGCGGCCATTGAGCTTGGCATTCCTCATGGGGGCTGGGTCCCCAAAGGAAGACGGGCCGAGGACGGCAGGATCACGAACCGATATCACCTGACAGAAATGCCCTCGGGACACTATCATAAACGCACCCAGCAAAACGTCCTGGATGCGGACGGCACCCTGATTATCTCCCACGGCAGGCTGAAAGGCGGCTCCGCATTGACCCGAAAACTGGCCCAAAAGCATCACCGGCCCTTCCTTCACCTGGATCTGGACCGGCTATCTGTGACCGAAGGGTCACGGAAGATGAGATCCTGGATAGAAGCGCAAGCGATCACGGTGTTGAACGTGGCCGGCCCCCGGGCCAGTGAGGCCCCCCGAATATATGATGCAGTAACATCGATCCTCCTAAAGGCACTGACAGGAAACACCAAAAGGAGAAAACATGAAGGTTCCCTGGATATCTAAACAACACACGGCTTCCCGGGCCTCTGCACCTGATAGAATCTATCCAGGGCATGGCGGGGTACACCGTCAGGCCGCCCATCCCCGTGGAAAATATTATTGAACGGGCTTTGGGCCTGAGGCTTCTTTACGAGGATCTCGAAAAGCTATTTGGGCCCCACGATGTGCTCGGCGCAATGATCATTCGCCTGCAATATCTCGGCCTGCTGATCAACAAGACCTCCACAGAAATGAACCGGGAAGCACTGTGCTCAGATGAATAGATGAAAATACGCTGAAATAACTTGACATCGCTGTTTTAGTGCTTTATTGGTGGAATTAAATCTAAAATAAGAAATGGGGAGGTGTTTATGGTTGCCAAAACAGGTTCGGCAAAGACAAAGGAATCGCGGGCTAAAAATACGGCTCCCGCCCGCAAAAAGACCGCCATCCAAAAACCCATGACCAAATCGGCAATGGTTGAAGAAATCGCCCAGGATACAGGGTTGAATAAAACCCAGGTTTCATCCGTATTAGATGAACTGGCCATTCTGATCGAGCGGCATATCAAAAAACGGTCGACCGGTCAGTTCACCCTCCCGGGACTTATGAAGATTGAGGTCAAGAAAAAGCCGGCATCAAAAGCCCGTGAAGGCATCAACCCTCGAACCGGAGAGAAAATCACCATCCCGGCCAAGCCCGCGAGAAGAGCGGTCAAAATAAAGCCTTTGAAAAAGATGAAGGAAATGATCGCGTAGTATACAATGGTGGAACGTTAGGGTTTATGACGCTTTGGGGAAAACGAGTGAAAAGGTGGTCCCTCCGGAGTCATAACAGTCATCCTTGCGCTTGCAGAAGGGGCACCGGCTAATACGTCCCGGGCACATATCGGTCTCCTCGGGAATGTGCCGGCAGCGTGTGGAGGTCATCTGGATCTTGAAATGATACCGCTCCGAGAACACCTTCATTCGCAATAAGTCGGCCCCTTTTCCACCCGCATTGAAGTCAAAGGGCTTTTTGGTGGAATAGGAAAGTGTCTCCCGGGTCGTGAAAAAGCCTTCGAATATCCGGCGCTGATCTTCATCCGTGATCCCTACCCCGTAATCCTGTACCCTCAACTCGACATCCCCTCCCCGTTCCTGGACCGTCAAGACAATTTTTCCCTGGTCCGGTGTATTTTCCACCGCATTTTTAACAAGGCCATCCATCACCTTTTTAAGCACATCCTGTGGAATGCATATGGGTGCAACCGTTTCACAACGGATCGACATCTCCACTTCCCGGTGGGAAAATGACGGCCTCAGCCGGATGAGGTTTTCACGAACAAATTCATTCAGGCGAATCTTTTCCGGGGCCGAGGATTTGGGCCCGAACAGGTCTTCAATGCATTTCCTCACCTGCCCCACAACCGGGCCCTCACCCGTATGTTTCGCAACAAGGGTTTCCAGTTCGTCACTGCACTGATCCAGCAGATCCGTTAAGAGGTCGTGGGCCTTCTGGGGTCTGTCTTGAATAATATCTTCCACCTGATATTGGATCTCCATAATGCGTTGAAGGCCCCTGCGGGCCCTTCCCAGGGTCGGGACCCATGATTCCTCGGGCGATGCTGCCAGCACCTTTTCCAATATATCCAGAGATCCCATCAAAACCGTGACAGGGGTTTTCAATTCATGGGACAGATGGTGGAATATCTTGTCTTTGGCACGGTTTATACTGGAGACTTCGGTGTAGGCCTTTTTAAGATCACTTGAAAACCGGGCATTTTCAATGGAAAGGGCCACGGTTCCCGCGATCATGGTCAGGAGATCCACATCGGTTTGATCAAACGCCCCCGATTTTTTGTTTATGGCGCACAGGACCCCGATAATGCGATCACTGCTCTTTGCGGCCACCTGAACAAAATTCCGGGGAGTGTATCCAAGCATCCGGTCTCTTAAGGGATACGATTTCCCCACTTTGGCGGTATCATTCACAATCACCGGCTCTCCGGTCTTCATGACCTTGGAAACCACCACCTCATCCGCATGCTTCACCGGAAACCGAACCCCTTTCATCCGTTGCTGGGTGGTGGCATCATCATAGGCCACTCCGGGAAAAAAGATCTCCTGTTTCTCTTCGTCCAGCAATATCACCGCCCCTCCTCCTGCATCCAAAAGGTCCTTGATCTCTTTGCTGACATAATTGAGAAGTTCATCCAGGCCCGGATATTCCGGCAGGGCCATGCTGATTCGAAGCAGGGCCTGGTTATTCCGGGTGATCCGCTTTTCCCGAGTCACGTCTCTGAGGATCACCAACTCACCGGAGGTCTCTTGGCCGCGATCCGAAATGACCGCGGCCCGCAATATGACATCCAGGACACGCCCGTCCTTTGTCATCCGCCGGGTCTCGTGTCTCATGAGGACCTTGTCCTCAAACAGTTGCCTAATATTTTCCGAGGTTTCCTCTTCCAGGCCCGGAGGCACATAAGGGATTTTTCTACCTTCAAGTTCCTGGAGGGTCCATCCGAACACCTTGGTGAAGGCGGGATTCAGATACGATACCCGGCCGTTCAGCGTAAACACCACCAAGGGATAAGGGGCGAATTCAAGCGCTTTTCGATATCGCCTTTCCGATTCCCTGACTGCTGCCTCCGCCTTTTTCCGTTTGGTAATATCCTGAAGCGTTTCTATGGCGCCCGTGATGTTCCCCTTACCATCCTTCAACGGGGCTGCAGTAAAAAAAAGCCATTTTCCCTCATCCCCCAGGGACGGAAAAAACCCTTCGGCTTCGCATGCCCCTTCGATGACCTGAGATGGCTGATATCCGTGGGCATAGTGTTCGGCGATTTTAGCCCCGGGAACCTGATCCACAATAAAGTCGGCCATGACCGGTCTTTTCTGAGGATAAAAAGACATCCACTGTTTTCGGGTGCCGATAATCTGCTCCGCCCCAATGCCGGTGAGGTTTTCAAAGGCCTTGTTACAGTGGGTCACCACATGGCGTTGATCAATGACAAAGGTGGGGATGGAACTTCCGTCAACGATCTGAGAAAGCCGTTTTTCGCTTTGTCTCATCCCTTCCACCGCCTTCTTCCGCTCATCAATCTCCTGCTTTAACAGCACGTTGGATTTGGCAAGGGCTGCGGTCCGTTCCTCAACCCGTTGCTCCAATTCATCGCGGGCCTGTTTAAGGCCCTCATGGGTCTGTTGACGCGAAACTTCTACGGCGGCCAGATTACCGATGAGAAACAGGGTATCAAGATCTGACTGGGAAAAATGCCGTTTTGCCCGATCAAATGCGTAGAGTACGCCCAGATTTTTCTGTCCCACCTGCATGGGTACGGCCATGCCCGAGATAAGGCCTTCCTGCGCAACAGCATCGGCAGCCTTATGGGAGAGTGTCTTACTGGTAAAATAATTTTCGATAATGTATCCATGCCCGGTCTTGGCCACACTCCCCCCTACCCCCTCTCCCAAGGGAAGCCGTATCTTTTTGAACGCCTCGGTTCGAATGCCTGAGACACAATAAATGAATACCTCCTGCCTTTCCTCATCGTGCAGGGCAATATAGGCCGTTTCCGTACCCAGGAGTTGCCGGCTTTTATCCACAACCACCTGCAAATTGGTCTTTAAACTGCCTGCCGAGGTAATGGCAATGGCCAGATCATAAAGCACCTGAAATTTCCGCAACTGGTCATAATTTTTCCTCTCCATCCTTTGCAGTCCGGATACCTGTTTCTTGAGCGCCTGCACCTCCTGCTTCAATGCGGCATAGGCCGGAGTTCCGGCATTTAGAGATTTTTCCATCCCTTCTCCTGTGGCCTGACCTCGTTCATCACTGCATCCAGCCCTTCAAACGCCCTTCCCACCCCCGCTTTCAGGAGATGGAGGGCCCTGGGGTCGAATCCACTTGTCCGATGCATTAACATACGAGAAAATTATCCGGTTAAAAACAAAAAGCGTTCATGGCCTCGCTCAGATATCCGCCAGGAGGAGGTTGCCCCGGGATTTTTTTACAGCCTCATCCAGTTCGGCCAGGCTTTGAGAGAGGGTTTGCCGCACCTGTGTCCTGGATACCGGAATATCATCCATCCCCTCGCTGTCCAGGGCGGCCAGCACGCGCCCCACGGTAAGGTGGTGAATATCCTGAGCAGGCTGGTAGGCCGATTCTTTGTCCTGGTCGGTCTTGATCTCCGAAAGGATACCGCTGGTTACCAGCTCATGGAGCATCTGCCGGCACAACCGGATGGGAATATCGAGGCCATGAGCCAAATCAGGGGCCGTGCGAGCAGGTTTTCCCTGGGAAAAGTCCGTTATCACGGCATGGCAAATGAGGAGGGAGAGAAGCCGCTTGAATCTATTGCTGATTCGAACCGAGCCAGGCTCCAGTTCGTAGGCATCCACATTCTGGTGAGCAAACGAGACTTCGGCCCCGAACAGGACGATCAGCCAGCTGATGTAAAGCCAGATGAGGAACAGGGGGAGCGCTGCGAAACTCCCATAAATGGCATTGTACCGGGCCACTCCCACCTGAAAGGTAATGTAGCCCCACTGGACGATTTGATAGACGGTCCCGGCCACCACCCCGGCCAAAAGCCCTGAAACAAACCGGACCCGGGTGTTGGGCAGGAGGATGTACACCAGGGTGAACAGGCCCCAAATGGCCGCATAGGGAATAAACCGTAACAGAAAAAAGATGAACGGGCTCACCACGCCCAAGAAAGAGACTTCCTGGGTTATGGTCCGGATGTGAGTGGTCAAAAAAACAGTGAGACTGCCCGACATGACCAAAAGCAGGGGGGATATGAGCATGATGGACAGGTAGTCGCTAAATTTTCTTATCAAGGAACGGGATTCCTTGATCCCCCAGATATTGTTGAAAGAGGCCTCGATGTTTCCCAGTATCCGAACGATCGCCCAGAAAAGAAAGCCCAGTCCCACTCCGGCCATGAGTCCACCCTGGGTGCTTTCCAGCATGGAGTGGGCAAAGGTGATGATCCGGGCAACCATCTCCTCCTGTGCCGGCATTCGATTAAGAAGCTGTTCTTCAAGAAGTTTTTCAACTCCGAAGCCCTTGGCAACCCCGAAGGCCATGGCCAGAACCGGTACAATGGATAAAAGGGTATAAAAAGTGAGCGCAGAGGCCCGCAGCTGAATCTGGTCCTCCTGAAAGCCTCTCAAGGCCAGCAGAAGCAATCGCAACTGCCTGAGGGCAAAGGATCTGGGTCGCGTCAGTTCACGGGCCCGAATCATCCACACATCGGTTTTCAGAAACCGCCGCAATTTTGAAAGGTCCAAATGCATCATCCTCCAGGTATAGAGCCACACCTCGGTGGCAGAAAGACCATTTTCCAATGCAGGCCTTTGGCCGCCACCAAATTTCCCTCCAGGGTTCCCCGCTTTCGCTTCTCTTTGGACGGGATCTTCGACAATAAAACATCTTCGCGGTTTGTGTAGAAGTTACAAACAAACACGCTAACCCTTGTAAAAGCTTACTGAATTCCTTATAAGGTGTCAATCCTCAAGACGGGTTTTACCCCTTTGAGGACAGGAAGGGCGTGAAATGAAGTTGAAATAAAGGGAATTTTTCTGTACACCCAAGGAAAAAGGACTGGTGACGGCATGAAAAATGATGTGAAACTCAGCAAAATGAAACCTTCTCCTGAAGGAGACGGCATTGGTGCGCAGAAACTGACCGGACTTTATCTGTATAATGTCGGCGCCAATATGGTGGGATTTGCCACCATCCTGGTATTGAATCTATCCACTCCCATCACATTTTTCAAAATCAACCGGGCGATCCTGTTTCAAGCCGGAGGCTGGTGGACCTTGTTTTTGCTTTACCCTCTGTTAGTGGCGGTGATCTGCCTGCTTCAATTCCGAATCCAGCGTCCCATCACCCGGATTTTCGCATTTTCTAAAAATACCGATCCAGTGCCGTCGCTTCTCCAGCTCAGGGCCAAAAGACGGCTGTTAAATCTCCCCTTTATTATCGGATTCCTCAACCTGATGACCTATGTCATGGTCTCATTTCTGGTGAGCGCCACCTTCTACCTCCTGGGAGAAGCCCCGCTGAGCACTGCTCTATTTCTATTTTTCAGAGCCACCATGATTGGCCTCATTGCTACAGGACTTTCCTTTTTCCTGGTGGAAGCCTATTGCAGGGAAAATCTCATCCCCCGGTTTTTCCCGGACGGCAGGCTGTTTGATGTTCCGGGGACCATTCGAATCTCGATCTTGAGAAAGATCAGGCTCTTAAATATGGCCGGCACCTTGAATCCCATGCTGCTTCTTCTGGTCACCCTCCTCTTTATTTTATGGCAGACCCGGGACAGCCTCATTACCCCGGAGCAGTTGGGCAGGGAACTGTTTTTGTTCTCTCTGGTCTTATGTGTGGTGTTTGCGGCCATTGTGTTGCGTTTAAACGGCCTGGTGGGGGACTCCATCCTTAAACCGATCGGAGAAATGCTGGGCGTGGTCAACCGGATAAAAGGAGGTGACTTCAAGCAACGGATCAAAGTGGTTTCCAATGATGAAATCGGCCTTTTGGCCAATGCGGGAAATGATATGATCAAAGGTCTTGCAGAGCGGGAGAAAATCAAAGATACGTTTGGAAAATATGTGACCCCTGAGATCCGGGATGAAATACTGGCCGGTCGAATCCCTTTAGATGGGATAAGGGCCGAAGCCACCCTCCTTTTTTCAGATCTTCGCTCGTTCACCCACTATGTGGAAAAAAACGATCCTGAGGAAGTGATTGAGAGCATGCGGGCCTATTTTACCGCCATGGAAAAGGGGATTCGCATGCACAAGGGGCTGGTGCTTCAATATGTGGGAGATGAAATAGAGGCTGTTTTCGGGGCACCGATTGCGGATCGGTTTCATGCAGACAACGCCCTGCTCGCCGCCCTGGAGATGAGAAAGCGCCTCGACGCACTCAACCAGTCCAGGAAGAATGAGAGCAAACCCGCCTTTCATCATGGAATCGGCATCTGTACAGGTCCGGTCCTGGCAGGAAACACCGGCAGCGAAGATCGGCTCTCCTATGCCCTTATCGGGGACACCGTGAACCTGGCGTCAAGGATTCAGGAACTCACCAAGCGGTTCGGCTGCGACATTCTGGTGAGTCAGGAGACCGTAAAAAGACTGGATCAGTCCCATTCCATGGAAGAAATGACGCCCCAGTCGGTTAAAGGATACTCAAAACCGCTGACCGTCTACAGGATTTGAATGCAAAAGAATAACGACCTTGAACAGGGCCTAAATTTTGGCTGTGTTGACTGTCGGGGAAAAATCTTGTATTGTTTAGGGAAAAGCAATCCAATAGGGTCTCAGTGATATTGAGCGAGTGATGTTCTCTGGGTCTTAAAAATGACTCGGAAACCGTTTTGAAACCGGCAATCGCCCGGATACGAACCGGCAAAAGCATTTGTATTTGATCGTGGAGCATGATCCTTTTCCTGAAAAGGGACCGCTTATCGCTTTGAGATCTAATCTAAAAAAAATAAGAATCCCCATTTTTGTCAAACTGGCGTCTTTGACTGCCATACTCATTATATTGATCATCTTTACGGTCAGTTTTTCCATACTTCGAAAACAACAAGCGCAGTTCACCGAGCGATTGAGCGAGTTCGGAAAGACCATGGTCCGGGTGGTAGCCAGTAACGCATCGGACAAACTGCTGGGGGAGGAGGAAGTTGCACTGTTTCAGTTAGTGGATGATATCAATAAAGACGACCAGGTCTTATTTGCCCTCATCACCAATGAAAAAGGGGTCATCAAGGCCCACAGTCAGATCGATCAGGCAAATACAGTATATTCAACAGTATATTCAAAGGACGATTCCGCTACGCCTGTTGGAGAAGAAGACGATGTCGGCATAAGCACATTTACCTACAAAGGAGAAAAGGCCCTCCTTTTTGAAAAACCCATCACCTACCAAAAGCTGAAAGTAGGGCATGTCCGTATCGCCATTTCCCAGCAAAAGATTCAAAAAAGTATCCACAATGCAAAAATCTTTCTTCTGTGGTTAACTGTCATCATCACCATCATCGGAATCATCCTGAGTTTTGGATTGGGCCTCTATTTTTCAAGACCGCTCATCACATTACGGGAGAGCACCAAGGTCTTGGCC
>JAWLET010000344.1:0-2824 GCA_041685955.1 Desulfobacteraceae bacterium
TTCCATGTTTGTGGGGTCCGGGAACGAGGCCATGCTGAGTTGTACGGACTATCTGGCCTATCTGGAACATGATCCCCTCACCCGGATCATCGTGATCTATCTTGAGAGTGTGGGAGACGGAGTGAGGTTTGTCCGGGTGGCCCGGCGGGTCAACCGAAAAAAGCCGGTGATTGTCCTCAAAGGGGGGCGCACCCGGGCCGGTCGGACCGCTGCCGCCTCCCATACCGGATCCATGAGCGGGGACGATGCCATCTTCAGGGCCGCGTGCCACCAGGCAGGGGTCCTCAATGCCAGGATGCCGTCGGAACTGCTGAATCTCTCGGCAGGGTTTTCCTCCCTGCCCATGCCCAGGGGAAATCGGGTGGGGATCGTGACCCTGGGGGGCGGCTGGGGGGTGGTCACCTCGGATGAGTGTAATGAACGGGGACTAATGGTCCCCGATATCCCGGAGCGGACCGTAACGGCCATCGGCAGGCATCTGCCCCCTTTCTGGAGCAAGGGAAACCCGGTGGATCTGGTGGGTACGCGGGATCCGGGCGCCCCCATGGTGGCGGTGGAAGAATTGCTGAAGTTGAAGCGGATCAATGCGGTCATTTGCCTCGGGATTATCGGCAGAGACGAAATCGTGCGCCTGTTGACCGACTCCACGCGCAAGGCGGATAAGCACATGCCTGAGGAATTCCTGGAACAGATGGAAGAGTACAGCCGGAATTACGAAGAGATGTTCATCACCCGGATGGTGGATTTCATGGAGGTCTATGAAAAGCCGGTCATCGGGGTGACCCTGGCCAGGACGGAGCGGGGAACGGTCCGATCCATTGCGGGGAAGCGGTACAGCGGTGTCTTTTATCAGACCCCTGAAGACAGTGTCACTGTCCTGGCCCGGATGGTGGCCTATGCCAGGCGCATGCGCGGGGCGTAGATACCCCGGACGCGGGGTGGAGGAGTGGGATTACCACTTAGAGAGGAGGGTGTGTGTCATGTATTCGCGATTGTTTTCATGCGGGGCGCTGGCAGGGGTGTGGCTCCTGGTGGTCCTTTGGACGGTGTCCCCCGGGTACGGGGCCCAGAAGGGGACCTCTGGGCCTGATTCGCCGTCCACTGAGGAACTCCAAGGCGTGGTGAACCTGCTGGAAAACCCTGAAAAAAGGGAGGCCCTGTTAAAAGACCTGAAGGCAATTTTAAACGCCAGGGAGCTCACCCGTCAAGACGGGAAAGGGAAGCCCTCAGAGAAAAAGGAGGTGATGGTTGTTGAGCAGATTTTTCTGGGGTTTGACGCACTCTCCCGGGAGTTTGTGGAGGCCGCCTCCAGCGCCGGCGCTTTGGTGGCCGATATTCCCCAGGCCTTTGACCGCTTAAAGCGCCTTGTGGCGGACCCAAAGCAGCGGAGGCAGGCCATGTGGCTGTTGCTGGACGTGTTCCTGGCCGTAATGATTTCATTGATCTTGAGGTTCATCCTCAGGCGATACCCCGGCGGAGTTCAGGAAGGAGAGGGCCGATTCAGGAAAAAGCTGGGTGCTGGTCTAATCCGCGCTCTTTTCAACATCCTCCCTTTTGGCGCACTCTTCGTCTCCCTGTTCCTGTTATGCCAGATCTTCCCGTCTCATCCCAGGGCGCATGTCCTGGTCATTGTGGTGTGTTTGATTTTCCTCATCTATCGGGCCGTGCTTGAGGCCTTGAGGGTCTTGGTGGCCCCCCATGACAGTGCCCTCCGTCTAATTCCCATCAGTGACGAAGATGCCCATTATTGCTGGATTTGGATGCGGCGTTTTGCCAATTACACGGCGTTTTATTTTTTGGTGACCAACCTGTTGTATCTCTTCAACATACCCGAGGACGCCCTTACTTTTATCAGGGGGATGATCCTGGTGGTGTTCCCCATCCTCATCAGCGTCTTTGTCCTGCAACTGGGCCGTGAAATGCGTCTGCGCCAGGACCAACGGGCTGCTGAGGACCAACGGGCGGAGCGAAAGACCAACTGGATGGCCAGACCTGTCCTCAGACATTGGCCGGTTTTGGTCATTGGCTATGCATGGGTCATATTCATTTTACTGATTGTGCATTTTGAAGGCGGGTATGCGTACCTGTCCATGTCCACGCTGGGGACCCTCATCGTCCTTTTTGCCACCCTGACGGTTTTGCACCTCAAGAATCGCCTGTTCACCCGGATGTTTGCGGTGAATGAACTGGTAAAGGAACACTTCCCCGGGCTGGAAGAGAAGACCAATCGCTATATCCAGATCATCGGAAAGACCCTGGACCTCATGATTATCCTTGCGGGCGCGGGGGCCATGGCAGAGGTCCTGGGCGTCCCGGTCTCCGATTTCGTGGTGTCTGAAACCGGATCCTTGATCATTTTGAGAATTATTGCCATTATGGTCACCATCGGCGTAATTTTTGGCATTATCGAGATCAGCTACCTGCTGGGAGAGGCGATCCTTGCCGGGAAAGTGCTGAGTAAAAAAGGGGTGGCCTCGCAGAAGACCAAGACGCTGGTCCCGGTGGTGTTGACGACAGTGAAAATCGGGGCCTGGTTTATCGGGGGGATCATCATTCTGGATCGCTTGGGGGTGAATAACACACCCATCCTGGCCGGAGTCGGCATTGTGGGACTGGCGGTGGGATTTGGCTCCCAGACCTTGGTGAAGGACGTCATCAACGGATTGTTTATCCTTGTTGAGGAGAGCATCCGGATTGGAGATTGGGCCACTCTGGGCAATAAGGGCGGACATGTGGAAGCCATCGGTCTCCGGACGGTCCGGCTTCGGGACCTGCATGGAAACGTCCATGTTATCCCCAACAGTACCATTGATACGGTGACCAA
>JAWLET010000345.1:0-2822 GCA_041685955.1 Desulfobacteraceae bacterium
CACGGACCCTGGGGACCATCGACAACGGTTTCGCCGACGACCTCGGCTGGGGAGGCAACACGGAAAGCCCCAACTTCTGGATCAATGGCGACGGCAACTGCACCAATGACCCCACCCACATGCTCAAGATCCAGGGTTCGGTGATTCTGCCTCTGGATATTCAGTTCAACGCTCACTTCCGGGCCATCACCGGAAGAGCCTGGACCACCCGCTACCGCACACCGTGGTTTTATCCCGGGGGGCGGGTGACCTTTTTCACCGAAGACCGGGGTTCCAACCACTATCCTATGGCCCAACTGCTGGATGTGAGACTGGAGAAATTCTTCACCTTCGCGCAGAAATACCGTTTGGGGTTTATGTTTGATGTGTTCAACGTGTTCAACTCCAACACCATCACCTCGTGGGGGACCCGGATCGGGTACGACTGGCTGCCCGGCGAGTGGCCCTCCACCGACGGGCACGAGCTGTATAATTTTGTGGATGCCAGACAAGCCAGAATCGGTATCCGTTTGACGTTCTAAGCTGATCCGGCGTCTCTAAGCGAAAGTTCAAGGGCGGCGCGCTCAGGCGTGCCGCCTTTTTTTTTGCCGGGCGGCGATGCTGACGAAAAAAAACGGTTATGCTAAAATGGCGGCATGAAGAAAAAACGGCTTCTTGGGTTAATCTCCACAGCACTGGCCGCGGCCGTTCTGGTCTATTTTCTGGTTTTTCCCAGGGGGGACGTCAAAGCTTTTAAAGAAGGGCGGGATTTCAATGTGGTCCTGGTCACCGTGGACACCATCCGGGCCGACCGCATCGGCTGCTACGGGTTTGAGGGCGTGAAAACCCCTGTCATGGACATGTTTGCTTCCCGCGGGATCAAGTTTGAAAACTGCACCGCCGTGACTCCCCTGACGCTGCCGTCCCACACCTCCATTATGACCGGCACGTATCCCACCTTTCACGGCGTCCGGGATAACGGGGGTTTCCTGGTGCCGGACCCTCTCATCACCCTGGCGGAGTTGTTCCGGCAGAGGGGATACGCCACCTCTGCTTTTGTGGCCGCTTATGTGCTGGATTCCAAGTGGGGGTTGAACAAGGGCTTTGATCATTATTTCGATAGTTTCGATCTCAGTAAATATAAAACCATTTCTCTGGGTAATGTGCAGCGCCCGGGCAACGAGGTCCTGGATGAAGCTCTGCCCTGGCTGGAAGAAAAAAAGGACGGGAAATTTTTCACCTGGATTCACCTTTTTGATCCTCACACCCCTTACGACCCGCCGCCGCCGTATGATGAGATGTATCCTCACAGGCCCTATCTGGGCGAAATCGCTTTCACTGATTCCCAGCTGGGGCGCCTTTGGGAATTTCTGGAAAACCGCGGTCTTCTGAACAATACTTTTTTGGTGCTGGCGGGTGATCATGGAGAGAGCTTGGGTGAACATCAGGAAAGCACCCATGGGTTTTTTATTTATCAGGGAGGAGTGCGTGTTCCTTTGATTTTTGTCACCCCCAATGAAAAACTGCAGGGACTGGTCCCGGAAAATCCCGTTTCCCTGGTGGATATCATGCCCACAATCCTGGAAATGACCGGGACGGCAATTCCCGGCCAGGTCCAGGGCCGGAGCCTGGTGCCGGATTTTACCGGCGGCGGACGGATGGAGAGCACAGCCTATGCCGAAACCTTTTATCCCCGCTTTCATTACGGCTGGAGTGAGCTGAAGAGCATTCAGGACGGCCGGTTCAAGCTGATTATGGCTCCAAGGCTGGAATTGTATGACCTGGAAGCTGATCCGGGGGAATTGAACAATCTGGTGGAAGAGCGTCCGGCCGACGCCCGCCGGCTTTTGACCCGGCTGGAGAATTTTATCCAGGAGACCAGTGAAAATGCGTACGAACTGGATTACACCATGATGGATGAAGAAACCCGCCAGAAACTGAGTGCCCTGGGCTATATCGGCACTTTCTCCGCCTCCGGTTCCCTGTCCGGGCGCAATCTGGGCGACCCCAAGGACAAGATCGTGGTGTTCAACCAATTGTCCCGGGCCCGTGAACTGTCCCTGCAGGAAAAATACGAAGAGGCCGCGGCCATGGTGGAAGAGATCATACGGGAAGATCCCAAGGTGGTGGATGCCTATTTTACCCTGGGGAACCTGTATTTCAAATGGAGAAAATTCGACAAAGCCCTGGAGAGTTTTTTCCAGGCCCTGGATCTCAAGCCCAATGATTCCTTTGTGGTGATCAATATCGCCAACTCGTATATACAGATGAACCAGCTGGAGAAGGCCAAAGATTTCATCCTGGACTCCATAGACAATCTGGAGCCGGATTCCCAGATCATGCTGATCCTGGGAAATATTCATAACGCCCTGAAAGAAGGCGATCAGGCGCTGGAATATTACCGGAAATGCATCCACCTCAATCCGTCTTCGGCTTCCGCTTTTAACGCCATGGCCGGCATCTTTATCGCCCGGGATCAAATGGGGGAGGCCGGACGTTATCTGGAGCGGGCCAGGGAACTTAATCCGCAGCTGCCTTCCTTGTTTTATCATTTCGCGCAGTACTATGAGGCCCGCGGCGAGTTGGATAGGGCCGGGCAAGCCTATCAGCAGGAATTGGAAAATGTTCCGCATAATTTCCGGGCGGTGTTCAATTTGTCCCGCCTTCACCGTCTTCAAGGACGTCCGGATAAGGAACTGAAATATCTTGAACAAACCATTGAGATCAATCCCCGTTTTCCTTTAAGCTATTTTTATAAAGCCCGGATTTATCTCAACAGGGGGGAAAATTACGAGGAAGCCGTCGAATGGGTGAAAAAAGGCATCGAACTTGAGCCGGAAAAA
>JAWLET010000002.1:0-46713 GCA_041685955.1 Desulfobacteraceae bacterium
CTGATGAAGCAATCCACGCTGGTCAAAATCCTGATCCTCCTCACCCTGCTCCCCAATGTGGCCATCCCCATCATCAATTACCAGTTCTCCTACGCGGTGAACGATTCGTTTGCCACCCAGGGGGGCATGCTCAATTTCTTCGGGTATTTCCGGGGGGCCATGAATATCGTCAGTCTCTTTATTCTGCTCTTTGTGGGCAGGGTCTACGGCAAGTGGGGCCTGCCCGTGGTCCTCATGTTTCATCCTGTCAATTACATGATCGCCTTTGCCGCCTTTCTTTTGCGGTTTGACATCTTTTCGGCCATGTATGCAAGGATTTCCACCAATGTGATCCGGACCACCATGAACAACCCGGCCCGGGCCGTACTCATGGGGCTGTTCCCGATGGAGTACCGGGCCGTGATCCGGCCCTTTTTACGGGGCACGGTAGTGCGTATCGGCATCCTGGCCGGTTCCGGAATCATTATCGCGTCGGAAGGGTGGTTTCACCCCAGATATCTCTCCATTGCCGCCATGATGTTTGTGGGGGCGTGGATTTTGACCAACCTTTGGCTCAAGAAGAGCTACTCCAACATCCTCCTGGATCTGATTACCCGGAATATCCTTGATCTCAAGACCCTGGAAGAAAAGGACCTGGGGAGCGTGTTTGCAGACAAGACCATCCAGTCCAGACTGGTCCAGGAGTTTCTCCATGCCAGGGGGAGGGATGCGGTCTGGTATGCGGAATTACTCCAGCCCCAGAGGATCCCTGATTTTGACCGATATATGCTCCAGGTGATTGAACAAAATGATGATCCCACCCGCATTGAACTCCTTTCCATGCTCTCACCAGAGGCGTCCCAGGACGCGGTCCCGGTGTTAAAGCGGCTGGTGGACCCTAAGAAGCGGGGGATGACCATCGCCGCTGTAAAAGCGGCCAACCGGTTGTCTCCGGAACTGTCCAAGACGTTTGCCAAAGAGATCTTTGAAACCCAGAAAGACCCTGAGGTACAGGCCTATGCGGTCACCGGACTGTACCGGCTGGACCCTGAAAAATACCGGAAAGTCATCGATGCCTGGCTGGATTCCGAGGATCCGGCCCAACGACGGGCCGGTGTCATTGCCGCGGGCGAGAGTGAAGATCCCATATATACCGCCCGGCTGAAGACGCTCCTGGCCCGGGAGAAAGACAACACCGTTGTGCCCCATATTCTGACCGCCCTTCGTGCGGTTGACGCTGAGGACACCAACGACCTGGCGGCGCCCTATCTTACGCATTCTACAGAGGCCATTCGCTTTGCAGCGCTGGATGCCTTTGAAATAGTGGACGATGGCACCCTGAGGACGGTCATTCATATGATGGATGACGTCTCAGTGCAGATCCGTGGGCTGGCCAAAGAGAAGATCCAGACCGCAGATTATGAAAACGCCGGCGTCCTGGTGGAATCGTTGAATATCCCGCGGCGTCAGGTGCGGGAGGGAATCTTTGACCTGCTGGACACTCTGGGGGTCAAGGATCTGGACATGGTCAAATTTGCCCGGTCCCAGGTGGAGCGTTGTTACAGTTATGTAGCCCAGATCGAGGCGTTGAAGGGATTCCCGGAGACCCCGGAGCGAGACCTCCTCATAGACCACCTGGAAAACAAAGAACAGACAGTACTGGAAACCGTGCTTCGGGTACTGGCCACAGGGGACCGTTCAGGCCGGATGCGGGCCATCTGGCGAGGGGTGTTTTCTGCAGATCAGAGGCGCCGCTCAAACGGTCTGGAAGCCCTGGATGATCTGCTGGATGCCTCTTTGTCCAAGGTCATGCTCCCTTTGCTGGAAAACCTTTCGCCCCCTGAGACCCTGAAGCTGGGACAAAAGAATTTCAAACTGCCCGATTTTAAAAAAGTGGACATCCGTGGATTTCTTTTAAAACAGGATGATTGGGTTACAACCGTTCTGGCGCTCTATTTTTTGTCCAAACACGGTATTGACGGCGTAGACGAAGCAGACATACGAAAACTAACTGAGGCGGATACGCCTTATGTTCAACAAATGGCCCGGATTGTCATGGATAAACAACACATCGAATCCGTTAGTGCGGAGGAAAAAATGGAATCAGACATCGCCATCCCTGACAAAATCCTGCGATTGAAAGGGATCAATATATTTGAAGGGCTTGCGGTGAGCGAATTGGGTGCCGTGGCCACTGTCACCGAGGTCGTGGATTACCCGGCCGGAGAAACCGTGATTAAACAGGGGGAGGCCGGGGAAACCATGTATCTGGTGATTGAGGGAGAGGTCTCCGTCATCAAGGAAAAGGGAGAGGCAGGGGAAAATGACATCGAACTGGCCAGGATCGGGGCCGGAGATTATTTCGGGGAGATGGCCCTGTTTGAGGACGCCGTTCGCTCCGCCACCATCCGCACGGCTGAAAAGTCCCGTTTTCTGGTCCTGCACAAACAGGAGTTTACGGAAATCGTACGGGAATATCCGCAAATCGCCCTTCGCATCTGCAAGGCCCTAAGCGGACGGATAAGACAACTGCATGAAAAGGTCGAACAGGCTGATACATGAGGGTTGCCGCCCCCCTTCCCGGAAATCCAAAACGGCCGCTTTTTATAAGGCCTGTTCCGGACGTCTGCCGCCCGGCGGCATCTAAATCCGTTCATGTCTTTTCCCCTGGGCCCGAAGTGAATCACTCCCCGGGCCGAATTGCCGTTTAGGCGGATCCTCAAGGAGGTGTGAATCGCTATCTATGCGAAACCTTGATCTGTATGTGGACGGTGTTGATCGCTGTAATGACACCCGACAATTCACAATTAACATCCGGTTGTCCAGGACCTACGATGAAGCCTTGAGGTTGTGGTATGCCGTACCGTTTGATCAATGGAAATACTGCACCTTGGAGCCCATGGACGCCTTCGTACTGGCGGCCCTTTTAAAGGCCATGGAGGATCGGGCCGCATTGCGGGTCCACGGCCCGGTGTCCGCCTCCCTTCTCAACAATCTGGAGGAATTCCAGCTTATTTTCAGCCTGTGGTTTCCAGATAAATATGGGTGCATTGACATTCAAGCCGACAGTGAGGTGGAAACCCAACCGGTCAACGACCAGGTCATCCTCAGTTTTTCCGGCGGCGTGGACGGGGCTTTTTGTGCGCTGAACCACATCCTGAGGCGGGGACCCATAAAACGAAAATTGTTTGACGTCAATGCCGCCCTTTATATTGAAGGCTTTGACATCAACATAGACTATGATGCCCAATGCAAAGCAGTGGTCCAGCGGAACCGGGCGCTTCTTAAAGACCATGGGGACTTGATATTTTTGAATGTCAGGACCAACCTCAAATATCTGCTTTCCATTAAACGATTCTGGGCGTCCCATGCCTGTGTGATTGCCTCCACTGCGGCGTTGTTCCGCCGCATATCGGGGGGGTGTCTGGTGGGAAGCAGTCACTCCTATCTGCACCTGAACCCCTGGGGGAGCCATCCCCTTACGGATAGGCTGCTGTCCAGCAAAGGGTTTCGCATTCACCACGATATGGTGTTCACCCGAATGGAGAAGCTGAAGGCCCTCTCTGAGTGGCCCGAGGCGCTGGACAACCTCAAGGTCTGCTGGGAAGGACAGTATAAGTTCGACGCCTCCCCGGACAAGAATTGTTGTGTGTGCGACAAATGTATCCGGACCATGCTGGCCTTCAAGGCCCTGGGTCAGAAGATGCCGTCCAGCTTTCCCCAACCCTTGACCCCTGAGAAGGTCCAAAGACTGGGGAACAAACGCTTTGACTGGTCCAGATTGGTATTCCTCATCGAAGTGCTGGAGACTGCCGAGCGGACCGGAAAGGCCCGGGATCCGCTTTTCATGGCCCTCAGATCGGTTATCGGAGATCGGCGGCCCGAAGATTTTCCAAAATAATGATGCCCGATATGATGGAGTACAGATAATGAAAGTTACCTATATATACCCACCGCTTTTTAAACCTTTTTATCCCATGGCCACCCGGATATTGACGGAGAATCTGCTCAGAAACCCGCATCTGGAAGTGGAATTCAGTGCCATCCCGGTAAGCACCTATCAATCAGAAGTAGACCAAAAACTCTATGACACGATCATGTCCAAGGCCCGATCACAGTTCTCTCCCAATGTCGTCGCTTTCATGGAACAGAAATACATGGTGTATAACGTGTTTTATGTATTCATGGCCCACGGATATTTTGACGAATACATCCTGGAGCAGTATGACACGGATATCCAAATTGTCTCGGTCTTGAATTTCTGTGATTTACTGATTGTCAAGCATCTGCTCCAGATGGGGAAAAAGGTGGTCCTGGGAGGAGCGCTCATCAACATCAAACTGTCCCATTCCTTTGTGCGCCGGTTTCTGCAGGCCATGGGGGTTCCCGCTGCCAAATTGCAGGAGAATCTGATCATCGTGTCCGGGAATATCGATCTCACCACAGATCTTTATGCCATTATCAGCGCATGGAAGGATACCGAGATTCGATCCAACGATTACGGGACCGTGTATGACTGTGAGCGGGATTTTTTGAGGCAATACTATCGCGCCACTCCTTCCACACCCGTGCACTTTGGATTCAACAACCGGTGCTGGTACGGGAAATGTAAGTTCTGTACCTACCGGGAACTGCCGGCCATGGATTTTCTGACCCACATTGAAAAAGACCGGATCGTCCGCTATGTCCACGATATGATGCAAACCTGTGGATCACGCCAGCTTCGGTTCATCGATTCTTATTACCGGTGCAACTCAGCGCACGTAGAAGATATTCTGAACCAAATAGCCGATTACAACATCACCATATATACCGGCATTATGCTCCTCAAAAACAAGGCATATATTGAGTTCATCAACCGGCATGTCAACTGCCTGCTTATTGGTCTGGAATCCACATCCGACTTTTCACTGAAATATGTGGATAAGGGCTACACCTATGCGGATATCGAGATGGCCGTTGACCAGATCATCCGTTACCTGAACCGGGATGTTTTTTTGGAGATTTCCATTATTGTGGATTTACCGGGCCAAGATGCGGCGGACATCAGAAAGAACTATGAACAGATCGCAGCCCTCAGGGAGCGCCTGGCAAATGAGGGGTTCAAAGTGGCCGTGCACATGAATATCCTGAGTGTGTTTCCGAACCTGGAACTTTTGTATCAGAAAGAGGGTCTGCTGACGTATTCCTTGGATCCCAAAGACCTGGATACCGCCACCGGCAAAAACCACCTGATCCACATTTTGAGAAAATCAGGGATGGACAACCCCCTCCAGCTTCCTTCTCGCTGTGTGATTAAAGATGAGGATAACCGCTATGGGCTCACCTACGGGTATATCAGCTCGGATACCCCTGTGATCCGCTATGATGTGAATGGGAACCGACTCCCTTCTGATCTGGAGTTGATGGATGAAGGGATCATGAAATCCATCTTGAAGCGGGAGCGTCGGAGGCTGGAACGGTGATCTCTCACTCCCTTTCTTCAATGGGAATATAATCTCTTTCATTCAGGCCGGTATAGATCTGGCGGGGGCGATGGAGTTTCCATTTGGGGTCGTCCACGCTTTCCTTCCACTGGCTGATCCACCCGGGAAGACGGCCTATGGCAAACATGACCGTAAACATATTCAAAGGGATACCGATGGCCCTGAGGACAATGCCGGCATAGAAATCCACATTGGGATAGAGATTGTGGTCAATGAAATAGGGGTCTTTGGTGGCCACTTCTTCCAGTTTTTTGGCAATGGGCAGAAGCGGATCTTCCCGGTTCAACTTTTTCAGTACCTTGTTGCAGACCTTTTCCATAATACGGGCCCGGGGATCGTAGGTCTTGTATACCCGGTGGCCGAACCCCATGAGCCGAAAGGGGTCGTTTTTGTCCTTTGCACGGGCAATAAACGGGGCCGGATCCCCTCCGCTGTGGTCGATTTCCTGCAGCATCTCTATCACCGCCTGGTTGGCCCCCCCGTGGAGCGGCCCCCACAGGGCGCATATTCCTGCTGAAATGGCCGCATACAGATTGACCCGAGCGCTCCCCACCAGGCGGACCGCTGCGGTGGAACAGTTCTGCTCGTGATCCGCGTGCAAAATCCAGAATACGTTCAGGGCGTCTACAATATCCGGGTCCACGGTATAGGGCCGGACCGGGGAATCAAACATCATGTGTAGAAAATTCGCACAATAGGAGAGGTCCCAGCGGGGATATTCCAGCTTGTGACCCAAAGAGATCCGGTGAGACATGGCAGCGAGAGTCCGGACCTTGGACAGGAGCCGGGCAAACGTGATGTTGATTTCCTCTTCTTCGCTTCTTTCGGGAATGGTGGGATAAAATGCCTTGAGGGCATTCATCATGGATGAAAGGATCCCCATGGGATGGGCCCTTCTGGGGTAGTTCTCAAAATAGGCCCGCATATCCTCATGGACCATGGAGTGGTCATTGAGCATGGTGGAAAAATGATCCAGCTCCGCCCGGCTGGGCAATTTGCCATTGATCAAGAGGTAGGCGGTTTCAATAAAACTGGCTTTTTCTGCCAGTTGCTCCACTGGAATGCCCCTGTACCTCAAAATCCCCTTTTCACCGTTCATGAAGGTAATATCGCTCTCACAACTCCCTGTATTGGCATAGCCGGGATCCAGGGTGATAAGTCCTGTTTTCTTTCGAAGCTCCGTGATATCGATGGCCTCCTCTCCTTCAGAGCCTATCACCACAGGCAATTCGTACGTTTCTCCATTGACCATTAACTTGGCTGTGCTTGTCATCAATTTTTACCCCGCTGTGATTTAATCGTTTCAGTGCAAAATCTCATAAAAGTAATAAACCCCGACGCAAAAAACCATCGGGGTTTTGTAGGCACAGACTCCCTCTTATACGGATTTTTGGTCCCGGATATATTGGATTATGTCGCCGGTGGTGGTTCCGGGACCGAAAATTTCCGCGATTCCGGATGCCTTGAGGGCCGGGATATCCTCATCCGGTATGATGCCGCCTCCTATGACCAGGATATCCCTTATATCCTTTTCCGCCAGCAAATCCATAACCTTTGGAAACAGGTAGTCATGTGCCCCGGAAAGGATACTCATGGCGATCACATCCACGTCCTCTTGAATGGCGGCCTCCACGATCTGGGACGGACTCTGTCTAAGTCCTGTGTAAATAACCTCCATCCCCGCATCCATCAGGGCGGAAGCCACCACTTTGACCCCCCTGTCATGGCCGTCCAGTCCAGGCTTTGCCGCCAGCACCCGTATCTTTTTCTTCTCCGCCATATGCCGTTCTCCGCTTATTGCGTCATGACGTATGTGTCGACATGTCTCGTTGATCAATTCCCCAGCGTACTGACTTGCTGGTACTCCCCGAATATGCCCCGAAGCAGGTCACAGATCTCCCCCAGTGTCGCATAAGATCTGACTGCTTCCAGAATAAAAGGCATCAGATTATCCCCGCCCTGGGCGGCTTTCTGCAATGTTGACAGGGACTGCTTGACCTTTTCGTTGTCCCTCTCGGCCTTCAGTTTTTTCAGGCTTTCGGCCTGTTCTTTCTGTACAGACGGATCCACTCTCAATAGATGCCCGGGTCGTTCTTCCTGGGTCTGAAAACGGTTCAGCCCCACCACGATTCGCTCTTCCTTCTCGATCTCGCGCTGATATGTGTAAGCGCTGTCTTGGATTTCCCGCTGGATATATCCCTTTTCAATGGCCTCCACTGCTCCGCCCATCTCATCGATCTTGTCGATGTAGGCCTTGGCCCGCTCATAGATCTCCTGGGTCAGGGTCTCCATAAAGTAGGATCCCCCCAGGGGGTCCACTGTATCCGCTACACCCGATTCATAGGCGATAAGCTGCTGGGTACGCAAGGCGATCTGTACGGCCTCCTCCGAGGGCAGACAGAGCGCCTCGTCCATGGAGTTGGTGTGCAGCGACTGGGTGCCGCCCAGGACCGCTGCCAGGGCCTGAAAGGCGACCCGGACGATGTTGTTCTTGGGCTGCTGGGCCGTGAGGGTGCAGCCCGCTGTCTGGGTATGGAACCGAACCATCATGGACTTGGGATTCTGGGCCTTAAATCGTTTGGCCATGATATCGGCCCACAGGCGTCGTATGGCCCTGAACTTGGCCACCTCTTCCAGAAAATCCAGGTGGGCATTAAAAAAGAAGGACAGCCTGGGACCGAAACTGTCCACGTCGAGTCCGGCATCCAGGGCCGCCTGCACGTAGGCAATCCCATTGGCCAATGTAAATGCCACTTCCTGAACCGCAGTGGATCCGGCCTCCCGGATATGGTAGCCGCTGATGCTGATGGTATTCCACAGCGGAATCTCCCGAGCGCAGAAGGAAAAAATATCAGTGATAATCCGCATGGAAGGCTTGGGAGGGAAAATGTAGGTGCCCCGGGAAGAGTATTCCTTCAATATATCATTTTGGATGGTGCCTCTGAGCTTTTCAATGGGAACACCCTGCTGTTCGGCCACCACCACATACATGGCCAGAAGAATGGCTGCAGGGGCGTTGATGGTCATGGAGGTGCTCACCTGATCAAGGGGGATCTTGTGGAAAAGGATTTCCATGTCCTTGACCGAATCAATGGCCACGCCCACTTTTCCCACCTCGCCCAGGGCCATTTCATGGTCTGAATCATACCCGATCTGGGTGGGGAGATCAAAGGCCACGGACAATCCGGTCTGGCCCTGATCCAACAAAAACCGGTATCGCTTGTTGGATTCGGCGGCGCTGGCAAACCCCGCATACTGTCTCATGGTCCAGTAACGGCCCCTGTACATGGTGGGCTGCACCCCTCGGGTGAAGGGATAATCCCCAGGAAGCCCGATGTCAGAAAGATAATCGGAATATGAGAGGTCAAGCGGTGTATAGACCCGTTTAACGGGGATCCCCGATGTGTTTACAAATTCCGCCTTCCGCTCGGGCCGCTTTTTAATCTTTTGTTCCACCTGCTCTGACCATTTCTTCAGAGCTTGCTCCAGGCTTTTACCACCATTCTGATCGGACATACCCTTCACCTTAGAGTCATCATTATTTCTCCGCAAAAAGCGGGGAGGTTTTGTGCTTTTACGCCTTTGATTCCGTAAACCCCTGGCGCGGCATATCATGAATATACAGCACGCTTGCCACCTGCGCCGAATAAGGCGACCACCAGAACTTCCGGGCCCCCCTGACCGGAGCCTGTGAGAGTAGTCAGCAGAAACATCTCACAAGAAATAAAGATTAGGATAACTCTCTATTATATGTCAAATCTTTTTTAAATGAGAGCCTCAGGCCGCTCCCTTTTAATCTTGACAACAGGTTGTAGCTATATTACAGCGTTTTTTCATATAAGTGAGGGCCTATTTTTTTCCCGACGGGCCAGTGTATAACTCCTGCATATGGAAATTCGGTGAGGGTGTAGAGATGACTGCGGACGAAATATTGGATATGTTGTACAGCACACTTCACACCACGGGTGTGTTCAATTTTCAATGGAACCTCATTATCATGTGGGCCATCGGCTGTTTGTTCATATTTCTGGCCATCGCCAAGAAGTATGAACCGCTCCTGTTGCTTCCCATCGGCTTTGGCATTTTTATTGTCAACTTTCCCCTAGTCCCTTTGATGGGCTATTCCCACGGCCATCCCCAGTTGCTTCAGGTTTTTTACCATTACGGGCTGGAATGGGAAGTGATCCCCTGTATTATATTCCTGGGTCTGGGCGCCATGACCGATTTTGGTCCCCTTATCGCCAATCCCAAGACCCTGCTCATCGGGGCAGGGGCCCAATTAGGGGTTTTCATTACCTTTACTGGAACCGTGCTGGTGGGGTTTACCCTGAAGGAAGCCGCTTCGGTGAGTATTATCGGGGGTGCCGATGGTCCTACCACCATTTATCTGACCCAGCACTTGGCCCCCCAGCTCCTGGGTGCCAATGCACTGGCTGCCTATTCCTATATGGCCATGGTTCCCCTGATACAACCGCCGATCATGAGGATGATGACCAATCCGGAAGAAAGAAAGATCCGGATGCGCCAGCTGAGGCCGGTTTCCAGGCAGGAAAAAATCCTTTTTCCACTGGTAACCTCGGGGATCATAGCGCTCTTGGTCCCGGCCGTAATTCCCCTGATGGGCATGTTTATGTTGGGAAATCTGATGAAGGAGAGCGGGGTGGTAGCCCGATTAACCGATACGGCACAGGGGTCTTTAATGAATATTGTCACCATATTCTTAGGGATTTCGGTAGGTGCCACCATGCATGCGGATAAGTTTTTAAGCTGGAAGCCCCTGTTTATATTCAGTCTCGGCCTGGTGGATTTTGCGGTGTGTACCATAGGCGGCATTGTCACCGTCAAAGTGATGAATCTGTTTTTAAAGGAAAAAATCAATCCGCTGGTCGGATCTGCAGGCGTCTCCGCGGTGCCCATGGCCGCACGCGTGTCCCAGGTGCAGGGGTTGAGGTATGACAAAACCAACCATCTGTTGATGCATGCAGTGGGTCCCAATCTGGCCGGGGTCATCGGCTCGGCCGCGGCTGCGGGCATGTTTATCGCCATGTTTGATTAGAACCGCTTTCCTATAAAACGATCGTGAAGTTAGATGTTTGTTCAAGGGGTTAAGACCATGAAAAAATTCGTTCTGCTCGTTTTATTTCTGACGCTCGTTCCGGGTTACGCCAATGCGGAGAAGTTCTTGGGCGCTCCTGTCATACCTGAAGGGAAAGTTGCCAAAAAACTGGACGACCGCCTGGAGTTGAAAACCGACCTGTCGCATGACGAGGTGCTGTCCTATTACAAAGAAGCCTTAGAAGGGTATCAAAATATCAAATTCAGGGACTGGAAAGATGCCACTTATATCGAAGATGACGGCAATATGCAGTGGCACTCCATAACCATATCCAAAAAGGACAAAGACGGCGCCAATGTCGTCATCGTTAAGGATAGCTGGACATGGATCATCGGGACCCTGATTTTACGATATATCGGGGTCTTCATGGTCTTGTTGATTCTGTTTTTGGCCATGAATTTCTCCGGGAAGATTATTTCAAGCCTGGTGAAGAAATTCGAGACGAAGACTTCGGCATAGCAGCCCATCCTCCCGACCGGGACACGGTGGTTTTATGCAAAGACCCGGAACCGGTCTTGCGGCAGAATTTACATGGACACCCATTAAAAGGCCTTTTTTTGGGCCATAATGCGCCTCAGCGGGATTGCGTGGGTTTTCCACTTTGGGCGCCAAAAATACCCCGCTCAAAAAGAGCGGGGCAGTGGCGTCGCATCAGGGTATAACCTTGGTGAATGGGGCGTCACCAAACCGTTCACTCCAGCACAATCAGTACACCGTCAGCCTCTACGGCGTCCCCTTTACTGCATTTGATTTCTTTTACTGTGCCTGAATCGGTAGCAACGACAGGAAGTTCCATTTTCATGGCCTCGAGGATTACCACCTCGTCCCCCTCGTTTACACTTGCACCCGGCTGTACCTTAACCTCAATGACCTTCCCGCCCATGGGGGCTGTTATTTCACTCACAGTTCATTCCTCCTTCATCTAAGTGATATGGGATGTGGGCGTAACGCGGCTCAATTCCCCGGCCCAAATGGTCAACAGATGTGTTGCGCTGACAGGAAATTTGGTTCTCACGTCACCCAACGACCCGGGTTTCAACCAGAATTTTAAACCGAGATCATATAACATTTATTCCCCACATCTTGTCAAGTAAATATCCGGTTTTGTCATTGCACCCTGCCACCAGGGGGATCAGAGGCCTGAGAAAAGTTGACGGCAATCCGGCAGGAAAAGATCCCGCACGGGGATAGACGCCTTGACAGAACCCGTAGGTTCTTCTATTGTTTTTTAACTTATTCATTAAACTATAAAATACCAAACCGGTGCGTCCCAGGGTTTCCACCCTGGTGAAGGGTCCAAAAAAAATCCAGGAAATAATATGCCGATTTATAAATGGGTTGCGGAGACAAGGAAGGGAAGAACCATTAAGGGGGAGCTGGAAGCCGTGGACGAGAAGACTGCCCGGATTCAATTGAAACGGCGCAGTCTTGAGGTCAAACGGTTAAAGGAAAAACCAAAAGACCTCTTTGAAAATATCGCATTCCTCCAGCCCACGGTAAAGAAAAAAGATATCGTCATATTTACCCGGCAGTTCTCCACCATGATCGATGCCGGCCTGCCCCTGGTCCAGGGGCTCAGCATCCTTGCCGCCCAGACAGAGAACACCACCTTTCGACGGATCCTACAAGAGGTGGTCAAGGATGTGGAAGGCGGAGCCAGCCTGGCCGAAGCCATGGGAAAGCATCCCAAGGTATTTAACGATCTCTATGTCAATCTGGTGGCTGCAGGGGAAGTGGGCGGTATTTTAGACACCATTTTGCAGCGTCTCGCCAATTACATCGAAAAGGCTGAAAAATTGAAGGCCCGAATCAAGAGCGCCATGACCTACCCCATTATCGTGGTGGCCATTGCCATCGTGGTCATTGCGGTCATCCTGGTCTTTGTTATCCCCGTTTTTGAAGAGATGTTTGCGGATTTCGGTTCAGCCCTCCCCCTCCCTACCCAGTTGGTGGTAAATATGAGTCGGTTTGTTAAGGGAAATATCCATTATATCATCGGTGTGATGATCCTGTTGGGGTTGCTGTTTAAATTTTACAGGAATTCGAAGTCAGGGAGAAAGCGCACAGATGCGCTCTCCTTGAAACTTCCCGTATTCGGCCCTTTACTCAAAAAGGTGGCTGTGGCCAACTTCACCCGGACCCTGGGCACCATGATCAGCAGCGGGGTCCCCATCATCAATGCCCTGGAAATAGTGGCCAAAACATCCGGCAATGTCATTTTGGAAGAGGTGATTATGGATGTTCGTTCCGGCATTTCTGAAGGACAGCCCATTGCTGAACCGTTGTCGGAGAATGATATATTCCCCAGTATGGTCATCCAGATGATTTCCGTGGGTGAGGCGACCGGGGCCCTGGACAGCATGCTGGAAAAAATCGCCGACTTCTACGATGACGAGGTGGACACCGCTGTTGAAACGTTGACCAGCATGCTGGAACCCCTGCTCATGATATTTTTGGGCGGTGCCATTGGGGGCCTGGTCATTTCCATGTACCTGCCCATCTTCAAGATGGCCGCAGCGCTGGGGTAAGCACGACAACATGGTGAGCCCGGTATCCAAAACCCCGCCGCCGGAACTTTCCAGGCGCCTTCAGATCCTGATGTTGATCCGGGTCCTGTTTGTCTCCCTCCTCCTGGGTGCCCTCATATTCATTCAGGCCCGTGAAACCCGGAGTTATTTCGGCGACATTCGCTCGGCCCACTTTTTTCTGCTGGCCACTGTCTACTTCATCAGCATTATTTATGTGCTGCTGCTGAGACTTTTCAAGAACATTGTTCTTCAGGCCTATGTCCAACTCCTGTTTGATTCCCTTTTCATCACTTTGTTCATATACGTCACCGGGGGCATCGACAGCATATTTTCTTTTCTTTATATCCTGAATATCTTTTCCGGAAGCATCCTTCTTTACCGCAAAGGGGGTATGATCATTGCGTCCAGCAGCAGCATCCTGTATGGGCTTCTGCTGGACCTTCATTACTACGGGGTAATCCATCCCTTAGGGGCCCATCTGTCTGCATCTTCAATTCAACCCGCTTACCTGTTTTATACCATTTTCGCCAATATGGCCGGATTTTACTTAGTGGCGTATCTGAGCAGCTATCTCTCCGAGCAGGCCAGGAAAACCCGTTTTGAACTGCGGGCCAAGCAGGTGGATCTGGACAAACTGGAGGTCCTGAAAGAGAGCATCATCAACAGCATGAACTCAGGACTCATCGTCCTCAATTGGGAGTATGAAATCATTCTGTTTAATCCTGCGGCGGAGAAGCTGTTCGGGACCCGGGCCACACAGGCGCACGGACAGCCCCTTTACAGCGCCTTCCCCTTTCTCAAGGAGAGTCTTGTTTTGGAACACCTGGAAACCCTGCACTCTGACGGTCAATCCCCTTACGTAGACATCCCGTACACGGAGCCGAACAAACCGGTACAGTATCTCCGCCTTTCGGTCTACCCGTTGAAATATGCTTCGGGGGAAGATCAGGGGTATATCCTTGTGTTTCAGGATGTTACCCGGATCCGAGAAGTGGAAGACCGGATGAAAACAGCAGAAGGTCTGGCCATGGTGGGGGAGCTTGCTGCAGGGATTGCGCATGAAGTCAGGAATCCCATGGCTTCCATCAGTGGATCCATCGAAATGTTGAAGGAAGGGATCAAACTCGATGATGTAAACAGACGCCTTATGGATATCGTATCCAGAGAGATTGACCGTCTGGATCATCTTATCAACGATTTTTTAGGATTCGCCAGACCCAGGACGACAACCCTGAAGACATTTGATCTGAATCAGCTTATTTTGGAATCTCTGGAACTTATTCAGAAAGATCAACAATGGGGGAAGGAAATAAACATTATTACGGAGCTTCAAGACCCATTGGAAATTGAATCCGACCCATATCAGGTCAGACAGATACTGTGGAATCTCTTCTTAAACGCAAAAGAGGCCATGGGCGATGCCGGATCTCTGCAGGTCACCACCATAACCGGAGGGAAGCCTACTGAAAAAGAGGGGGAATGGGCCAGGATAGTGATCCGGGATTCTGGAAAAGGATTCGCCGAAAATCAAATTTCATACTTTTTCAAACCCTTTTCCACCACCAAGAAAGAGGGGAGCGGCCTGGGCCTGGCGACGGTCAAAAGGACCACCGAGCTTCTCCAGGGCGAAGTTTCAGCCAAGAACCTTCCCCGGGGAGGGGCCGAGATTACGGTACGCCTGCCCATGGTCCCGGCCCCCATTCACTTACGATCATAAGGTCGACGGTAAGACATGACTCTCTTAAATGAAGCCTGGTTTTCCAACATAAGACGTCCCAGTCGATACTTGGGGGGCGAAATCAATGCCATTAGAAAGGATCCGGCCCGAACAGAGGTCCTGGTGGCCCTCCTGTTCCCGGATATCTATGAGGTGGGAATGTCTCATCTGGGGCTGAAAATTCTTTATCACCTCCTCAACAGCCAGGGCTGGCTGGCCGCTGAACGGGCCTTTTCCCCTGGGGTCGATTTGGAGGCTGAGATGCAGGACCGGCGGATTCCCCTGAGCACGCTGGAGTCGGGTCGACCCCTGTCCGCATTTGATGTGCTGGGGTTCAGCCTTCAACATGAACTGTGTTATACCAACGTTCTCAATATGTTAGACCTTGCAGGCGTTCCCTTTTACAGCAGGGAAAGGCAGAATGATTTTCCCCTGGTCATTGCTGGAGGGCCTGCATGTTTTAATCCGGAACCGGTCGCGGATTTTTTTGATCTCATGGTCATAGGGGACGGGGAGGCCCCTTTTCTGGAAATTTGCAAACGGATCCGCAAAGCCAAGAGAGCGCATCGGGCCGATAAAAGGCGACTGCTCCTGGAACTGCGCCACATCAGCGGGGTGTATGTGCCGTCTTTTTTTGGTGTACACTATCATGGGGACGGCCGCATTCAACACATTGAACCCGTCCTTTCCGATTACCGCAAGGTGAGGCGATCCATTCTTCCGGATATCGACCTTTACCCCTATCCCGAGCGTCAGATTGTCCCCTTTACTGAACTGGTGCACGACCGTATCTCTGTGGAGATATCCAGGGGGTGTACCCGGGGATGCCGGTTCTGCCAGGCCGGGATGATCTATCGGCCGGTACGGGAGCGAAGCCTCCAATCCATCATGGAGAAGGCCGAGCAGGCATTAAAGCTTACCGGATATGATGAGCTGTCCCTCCTCTCTCTGAGTTCCGGAGATTACAGTGCCATTGTCCCCCTTTTACAGGGTCTTATGGATCGACAGGCCCCCATGAATATCGGCGTGAGCCTCCCTTCTCTGCGGGTGGATACCTTGGCCCCTTCGGTCATACAGCAAATTAATCGGGTAAGAAAAACCGGGTTTACCTTGGCTCCGGAGGCGGGAAACGATCGCCTCAGACGTGTCATTAACAAGGGATTCACCCAAGAAGACATCCTTCATACCGCACAGGTGGTGTACGCAGCCGGGTGGAAACTGATCAAACTTTACTTTATGATCGGACTTCCCTGGGAAGCAGAAAAAGACCTGCGGGATATTGTCCACCTGGTAAAACGGATTTCCGCGCTTTCAGGGAAAAAGGGCAAAAGACCCAATCTCAACGTGGGCATCTCCACCTTTGTGCCCAAATCCCATACCCCGTTTATGTGGCAGGCCCAGGTTTCGCTGGAGGAGAGCCGTAGGCGGATACGGCTCGTTCAGGACGGTCTGAAGGGATCACGGGTGAAGATCAAATGGAACCAGCCTGAGTTGAGCTGGCTGGAGGGGGTATTCGCCAGGGGAGACAGAAGGCTGAGCCGAACCCTTAAAAGAGCATGGAGCCGAGGGGCGAGATTCGATTCATGGGGGGAGCATTTCAATATGAGGATCTGGGAGGAGGCCTTTTTAAGCACAGGCCTAAACCCTGATTTCTATTTGACCAGGGAAAGGGCTTTTACGGAAATCCTGCCCTGGGACCATATCGATTCAGGGGTGAAAAAGACATTTTTCATTGAGGAATGGGAGCGGGCTAAAACCGAACAAGTCTCCCCGGACTGTAGACACAAGTGCCTTGATTGCGGGGTATGTGATCATAAGCGTGTAGCTCCGGTCCTTCTTTCGGACAGCAATCCCTTGCCTGCTCCATCTCCAAAAAATACGAATCAGGACCCGGATGTTTCACGGTACCGTTTGACCTTCACAAAACTGAACCGCATGAGGCACCTTTCACACCTGGAACTTTTACGCGTATTTACCCGGGCCTTCAGGCGGGCCGGGTTGAACCTGGCCCATTCCAAAGGATATCATCCCATGCCCAAAATTTCGTTTTTTTCGTCCCTCTCGGTGGGGACCCAAAGTCTTCATGAGGCCATGGAGATTGAACTGTTATCAAAACCAGCACCCTCAAGATTGAAAGAACGGATCGGTCGTGAACTCCCCAAAGGAATCGACTTGGTCCATGTGGAACCGGTTCTCCCGGGCCGGAAAAAGGTCCGGTTGAAAGAAAGTGAATACACCATCACCCTCGGACAGCCCGGATTTAATGAGAAACCATTGCGGGAATTTTTACAGTCAGAGCGGTTTCCTATTGTCAAAATGAGTAAAAAAGGGGAACATGAGATCGACGCGCGGTCCCTGGTGAAATCCATGGCCATTGATTCACCCACCACCCTGCATCTGCGCATTCTTGAAATCCGGCCCGGGGGAGGCCCGGGACTGAAACCAACGGAAATTGTACGCCATATCTTTGGTCTTCAGGAGGATGAAATGCTCAATATGACCATATTAAAAACCGAGCAAGTCCTGGAGTAAAGAGGACCGAGGAGATTGTCCCATGTCCAGCGAACTGATCATTAATTCCAGGCCATATGAAACTCGGGTGGCCCTTGTGGAGAACGGCGTGGTGGTGGAACTTCATGTGGAGCGGGACACGGGGCAGGAATTGACAGGGAATATATACCGGGGACGGGTGGTGAGGGTGCTGCCGGGGATGCAGGCCGCGTTTGTGGACATCGGGCTTGAGCGGACCGCCTTCCTTTATGTATCAGATGTGTACAAGGATTTCTCTGACATGGAACAGATGATGCTCGAAACGAGCGGGGTCAGCCAGGAATACAGAATTGTCGACGCCGAAAGTCCAAAGGGGGATCGATTCGAAAGTGATCCTTTTTTGATCGAAGACCTTCTCCATGAGGGACAGAGCATTTTGGTCCAGGTGGCCAAGGAACCCATCGGCAATAAGGGGGCCCGGTTAACGTCTCACATATCGCTCCCCGGAAGACATCTGGTGTTGATGCCTACCGTCAATCACATCGGTGTGTCTCGACGCATAGAGGATCGCGATGAGCGGGAGCGGCTCAAATCCATCATTCGGGAGATTCGGCCCCTGCCCATCGGCTTTATTGTAAGGACAGTAGGGGAAGACGGTTCCAAGGAGAAGTTTCAGGCTGAAATGGACTTTCTTATCAAGCTCTGGGAAAATATTGAGACCAAGATGGGAAAAGGCACAAATCCCGCTTTGTTATACAAGGATCTGTCCATCTCCCTGCGGGCGGTCAGAGATCTTTTCACCCGGGAGGTGGATCGCCTGATTATCGATTCCGAAGACGAATACGAAAGCATCATGGACTTTATCAAGACCTTCGCCCCCAGGTTGAAGTACTCAGTGGAGTTGTATGAGGGTCGCGATCCCATCTTCGATGCATTCGGGATCGAAATAGAAATCTCCCGTGCCCTGGGAAAAAAGATATGGCTGAAATCCGGGGGGTATATCGTCATTGAAGATACTGAAGCGCTCACTTCCATCGATGTGAACACGGGAAGCTACGTGGGAAAACGAAATCTGGAAGAAACCATCGTAAAGACCAACCTGGAAGCGGTCAGGGAAATAGCCTATCAACTCCGATTCAGGAATATCGGAGGCCTTATTGTTATCGATTTCATCGACATGGAAAAAATGTCCAACCGGGAACGGGTGGCCAACGCACTCAGGGCGGCCATGAGCAAGGATAAAGCGAAGTCCAATATCCTCGAAATGTCGGATATGGGGCTCATCGAGATGACCCGAAAGCGGACCCGGGCCAGTTTGAATCGGTTGCTGACGGAGCCCTGTTTTTACTGTGAAGGGCGGAGCAATCTGAAGTCCCCCAAAACCATCTGCTATGAAATATTCAGGGATCTTGAAAGGGAATTTACACCTCCCGCCCTCGGTTCCGCTGAAGGCGGGAAAGGGGGGCACGTCCGTATCCTGGTCCACCCTGAAATCGACAATGTCCTTCGGGAAGAGGAACAAAGATGGGTGATTGATCTGGAAAAACGGTTGGGGAAACGGATTATGATCATTGGAAAAAAAGACTTTCACCTGGAGCAATATGAACTCAGCCCTTAAGCCTTTTTCCGTTTTGAACGAAGTTCGGAAAGCCCCGTTTCTATCTCACGCTTGGAGAAGGTCTTTTTACACTGGGTGCACTCATACTTCTCCTCTATTATCTTGTCGTAGATCAGATGATCGGAGAAATTGACTCCGTGAAAACGCAGACAGAAATTATAGACCAGCTTGAAATCCCTGTTGGAACAGTTGTCACACACAAAGTAATCCAAGATATCGCCCATTGAGTACTCCCTGTATAGAATTCACGATTGCGGATTGTCGAAGGCTGATTTGTACCCTTTTTTGCTGTTTTTTACAATTCCTTTTTTGCCCATAAAAATGCCGGAAATCGTTATTACCCATTAAACCCTGACCCTCAAGGAGGCAACATGGACCTTCGAATCTTTGACCCTATGGATGCCCGCGAACTTCGAAAATATATTCAATTGTTTTGTAAATGGCGTTTTTATCTAAATCATAAGTAAAAATTTGGCCTGAGAGAACCGACTTCCAATACTTCCCAGGTAAAATTTGCCCCGCTTGAGTCTGGTATTTGTACCTTGTAAGACATTTGTCCATTGATTCATCCCCTGAAAGATGCTAAGGGGGAGATCCCCAAAGGGACAACCAGATTGTATTTCTCAGGTCAATTTAAACCACTGAAAGGAGTTTGTTCATATGACCTCGAAATTGGATATGCTGTGTGTGAATACCCTGAGGATGCTGTCGGCCGACGGTGTACAACAGGCCAATTCAGGGCATCCCGGCATGCCCATGGGGGCGGCCCCTGCAGCCTACGTGCTCTGGACCCGTTTTCTGCGCCATAATCCCCTAAATCCCCGATGGCCGGACAGGGACCGCTTCATTCTTTCGGCAGGTCATGGATCCATGTTGCTCTACAGCCTGCTGCATCTCAGTGGGTACGATCTAACCCTGGAAGACCTCCAACACTTCAGGCAGTGGAACAGTCGTACCCCCGGCCATCCGGAATATTCCATTACGCCCGGTGTGGAGATTACCACCGGACCCCTGGGCCAGGGGGCTGCCGGTGCCTTGGGTATGGCCATGGCGGAGCGTTTTCTGGCCGCCCATTTCAATCGGGACGATCATGAAATCGTGGGCCATTTTACTTTTGCCATAGTCAGTGACGGGGACCTGATGGAAGGGGTTTCACACGAGGCCGCTTCCCTGGCGGGTCATCTGAGGCTGGGGAGATTGATCTATCTGTATGATGACAATCATATCTCCATTGAGGGAAACACGGACATCGCTTATACGGAGGACCGGCTGGCCCGATTCAGGGCCTATGGCTGGCACGTACAGGCAGTGGAAAACGGCAATGACCTTGAGGCCATTGATGCCGCCATACGTGCAGCCCAACAGGAGCAGGAGAGGCCTTCACTGATTGCGGTGAGAACCCATATCGGATACGGCAGCCCCAACAAGGTGGACACCGCTGCTGCACATGGCGAGCCTTTGGGGACTGAGGAACTGGAATTGACCAAACAACGCCTGGAGTGGCCCGGGACTCCCGCTTTTTTCATCCCGGATGAAGCAAGGGACCATTTCCGCCGGGCCGTTGAACAGGGAAAAAGGGAGGAGCAGCAGTGGCAGGAGCGGTTGAGCGCCTACCAGGAGGCCTATCCCGAAATGGCCCAATCATGGGAGCGATGCATGGACCGCAAACTCCCTGAGGGATGGGACAGGGATATTCCCATATTCCAGCCGGACGGTAAAGGAGAGGCCACCCGGGTTAGTTCCGGCAAAATATTGAACGCCGTGGCCGGTCATATCCCCAATCTGGTGGGCGGATCGGCCGATCTGAGCCCTTCCAACAAAACCGAGATCAAGGGGGAAAAAGATTTTCAGGCACATTCCTACCACGGGCGGAATCTCAGATTCGGGGTAAGGGAGCACGGTATGGGGGCCATCCTCAACGGTATGGCCCTGCACGGGGGGGTAATCCCCTATGGCGGGACCTTTCTGATATTTTCAGACTACATGCGGCCTGCCATTCGTCTGGCAGCCCTGATGCGCTTGAAGGTCGTCTATATCTTTACCCATGACAGCATCGGCCTGGGTGAAGACGGCCCCACCCACCAGCCCGTAGAGCACTTGGCCGGGTTGAGGGCCATTCCAAACCTGACAGTGATTCGACCCTGTGATGCCAATGAGACGGCCCAGGCGTGGCGAGTGGCTCTGAAGAGTGAAGGGCCGGTGGCACTCGCCCTGACCCGGCAGGGACTCCCGGTCATTGATCGGTCCCCATACGCCGACGCCAGCAATCTGAGATCAGGGGCCTATGTGTTGAAGGAGCCGGTCCATGGGAAACCGGATGTAATTCTGATCGCCACAGGCTCGGAGGTCCATCTGACCCTTAGTGCGGCAGAAAAGCTGGATGGGGAAGGAATCAGGACCCGTGTGGTGAGCATGCCGTCCTGGGAGTTGTTCGAACAGCAGCCCGATACCTACAAGGACCAGGTCCTGCCCCCTGATATAAAGACCCGCATTGCCGTGGAAGCCGGGGTGACCCAAGGGTGGCATCGCTATGTAGGAGATGCGGGGCATATCATCGGGCTGGACCGGTTCGGTGCTTCAGCACCCAATGGGGTGTTGTTTGAAAAGTTCGGATTCACTGTCAGGCATGTGGTGGAAGCCGCACGGGCCCTGGTCCAAAGCAGGGCATAACTCCTGGTTCAGGGTGTCGGGGTTTGCCGCTTTAAACTGAAAGTACTCAAACCTCGATACCCCGTATCAAACAATATAGACCGGTTCCCTCAAGATAAGCCCCACACTTTCCCCTGCAACTGCGGCCAGTTGAGGGTGGGTTTCATGGAGGGCGGCCACCTGTCTCAAATGGTCGGCGGTCCTCATGATCAGAGAGGCCATATCGCCTTCGGTGATGGGTACAAACCGAAGGAGTGCTTCCCAAGACGCCCCTCCGGCCCACATAAAAAGAGCGGCAGCCGGCCAGAACATCAGCGGCGGGCTCTTGAAGCCTCTGCTGTTTTTCAAGGCCTGGATATCCGCTATGTGCGCTATCAGGTTGTGAAACATCCCTTCTACGAGAGAAAGATCCGGTGCGGCGGCATCCATTCTTATGTCCACTTCCTGGTCCCGATCCCACACAAAAGGGGCCAGGCCGGCTGCAATGGTCTCAGGAAGGATTTGATCAAAGGCCCCGGTGCGTATGGCTTCGGCAATCAACAGGGGCTGATCCAATCTAAGATTGCTGGCCCATTGGCCGTCAAAGGTCAGTCGCTGGGTCTGGTCCACAAATCCGGTTTGTTTTAAAAATTCGAGATGCCGCTTGAAACTGACCCATAACTCCCTGCCCGAGTCCTTCTTCTGAAATGCCGCAAATGAGCGTTCCAGGAGGTCTTTCACCTCAAGCGGGGCGTGGGAAAGGAGGAGGTTGAGGGTCATGGAAAAATTGATGCGAATTTGACTCATGAGGGGATCCGGCGGGGAGTGCTCCAGATGATGAATGATGTAGGGGTCCTGATACGGGCCCGGGATCACCATTGCAAAACCGATGCGGTCCTTCCCTCTCCTTCCGGCACGTCCGATCATCTGGTGAAGATCCGTGGCCCTCAAATTTACGAATTCATGGCCGTTAAACCGGTCGCTCTGAAACAGGACCACGGTGCGGGCAGGGAAGTTGACCCCGGCGGCGACAGTGGAGGTTGAAAATATTGCTTCCAAGAGACCCTGGTTCATCATCCTTTCCACCAGGACTTTCCAATAGGGAAGCTGGCCCCCGTGATGGGAGGTGACCCGCGCATCCACCAGGGACCGCATCTGCCGATGGCCCCGGAGATGGGGGTAGTCCTTGAGAAACGATTGGATGCCCTTTTTTAACTGCTGTTGGGTTTCCTCGGATTTGCGCACCGGCGGACAACTCCGAAGGGCGCGATCGCAGTCCGCCCGTGATTTGAGGAAGAAGATGGCCGGCAGGAGATCCAGTTTTCTGAGACACCTTAAAATTCTTCCATAGTCAACCTTTTCAAACCGTCTTTTTTTCCCCCCGGTTGATTTTAAAAATCGTTTGACCTTGGGGTTCAATCCCTTTTTTGTCCCCAGGGAGGTAACCAGTCCGCTGGGGAAAAGAAAGAGCGATTTCAACGGCACAGGTCGTTCCTCGGAGCGGACCACCCGGGGCGATGTACCGCGGATTTGTTTCAACCAGGCGCAAACCTCTTCTGCGTTGGATATGGTGGCGGAAAGGAGAAGGAGCCTGATGCGCGGGGGAAGGTATATGAGTACCTCTTCCCATACCACTCCCCTCTCAGGATCGCTCAGGTAGTGGGCCTCATCCAGCACCACCACATCGGTATGGAGGCTCAGGCCGCTGTGCATGGCGTCATAGAGCTGATTTCTGAGGATCTCCGTGGTGCCCACGATGATGGGGGCATCGGGGTTTTCCTTTCTGTCCCCTGTGAGGATCCCACACTGCTGAGCCCCAAATTCATGGATAAGTTCCTGATAGATTGAATTGGAGAGCGCCTTGAGGGGGGACGCATACCAGGCCCTGAGGCCGTCGGCGCGATACGCATGGATGGCCTCGGAAGCGATCCAGGTCTTCCCCGATCCGGTGGGGGCAGTGACCAGGACATCGCATTCCTTCAGGTGATCCACGGCTTCCCGCTGAAATGGATCCGCCGTAAAAGGTTCCTGCTCCGGGGCCCCGATTTTCTGAAAGGCGGGGCTTAACCCGGGATCGATCTTGGGTCTGGCGTAAGGGACGCTGTGCTTACGACGTTCCTTTTTCCCCTGAGGGGGACGTTTTGGCTTGCGATAGTTTTTTTTAGGTGACAAGGGTCTCTTAACTCTGCCGGCCATGGTTTACCCGGTGAAATTCCCAACAGAAGCGGCCAAACCGTATTTCACAGGGCCAATCGGAACCAAGGCGACGGGTGTCTTTGTTTTATTTGGAGCTTTCTGACAACAAGGCTCACACGGTGAAGGCTCCGGTTGACTGAGCTGGAAGCCTGTTCAGGCCACCAGTTCTGCGGCGACCCGGTCCATATCTTTGAGGTTTCCCTCCGTGCCCCGGCCCAGGTCGAGAGCTTGAAGGAGACCGGCGAGTTCATCGATGCGCTGTCCACAGCCCCAGGTGATCCGGGTGCCGTTTACAAGAATTTTCTCCATTGTCTCCCTTGCAAACAGTCTGGCCGCAGCCTTCATGAATCCGGAGCTGCGGGTTTGATTCCCCTGATAGACCGCGGCTTTCCGGCACAGGGCATCGGCCACTTCGACCCACGTGATCATATCCGCCAGGAGAAACATGACATACTGGGACTTGGTCAATTTGTGCCGTCGGGCATTCAGAATGACCTGGTTCATGGTTTCTATGGCCTGTGCCAGCAGGGGGCCGCCGGTTTCCGGAGTCATCCCGGCCAATTCCGATCCCATCTGTTCGTAAAACTGCCCCTTGGAGCGGACGGTCTCCCGGAGGCGGAACATGGCGATGATATTCCGCTGAATTTCACTGGTGCCCTCATAAATGGGCAGGATCTTGACGTCCCGCTTGATTTTTTCCACCTCGTATTCCCGCATGTATCCGTAGCCGCCAAAGGCCTGTATGGCATCATTGGCCATGGCATCCCCGGCTTCGGTGGTAAAATACTTGGCAATGGAGCCCTCCACCTGGAGGTCTTCCTCATCGGTGTCGAGTCTTCTGGCCACCTCCTCTATATAGGCCCGCGCCGCTTCCAACTGCACCGCATGGGGAACCAGGAGCTGGTGCGTATACCCCTGCTTTTGCGCAAGGGGGGTCCCGAATTGGATGCGCACTTTAGCGTACTTGACCGTCCTTTCCAGTGCAGCCATGCCCCCGCCGAGGCCAAAAGTAGCCACCATAAGCCGGGTATACCCGAATACCTGATTGGCCTGTTTCAGTCCCTGGCCTTCCATACCGCCCAAAAGATCCTCCTGGGGAACATAAAGGTCCTCCAGGGACAGGGCGCAGGTGTTAGATGCCCGGATTCCGTGCTTGTCTTCGTGGTTTCCGGGCACCAGACCTTCTGCGCCGCCCGGAACCACAAAAAAGGAGGGTCCTTCCGGTGTATCGGCCAGGATGGTATATAGCTGGGCCACGCCGCCGTTGGTGATGAATTGTTTCTGTCCGTTGAGCCTGTATCCTTTGATTCGGCCCTGTTCATCCAGGACCCTTTCCGCCTTGGTTTTAAGGGACTGGACATTGGAGCCGGCTTCGGGTTCTGTGACCGCGTAAGCCACCACAAGTCCTTCCTCTGCGATCCGGGTGATATACTTTTCCTTCTGCTCTGGAGTGCCGCTTACCCTGATGGGGTCCATCCCCAGGCAGATGGCCAGAAAAGAGGTGGCCACGGCCAGATCCATCTTTGCCATCCGCTCTGATATGAGGGCGATTTCAGCGGCCCCGGCCCCGAGTCCGCCGTAGACCTCGGGGATAAAGATGAGATGCAGGGCGATATCAGGTCCCAGCATGAACCGGATCAAATCGGCGGGAAATTCTCCCTTACGGTCCATTTCCACCTTGGTTTCCAGGGGCAGCCGTTCACGTTCCAGTTTTTCAATGGTGTCCAGGACCATTGACAGGATCTCAGGGTCCATTTTGCGTTCCAAGGTCATTTGTTGTCCTCCACAATTGATGTTTGAACATACCGATTTTCTGCGCTCTTTTAAAGTCCGGTCAGTTCCAAGAGCGGAAATCCTGGATGAGCACGGCCTGCAGGGTAAATGAACGCCTGTGCATTATTGAATTTACCTGTTGCCTACGTCAAGCGGCAATTCCCAATTATAAGTGAAAAACACCGTCAAGACCCATAATGGTTATGGATTCCGCCATAAGACGGCAAGAGCACTGGAGCAATTTGGATTGACAACCGCCAGCCGATCTGGAATGTTATCTTTTAGATGCGTCAGCCGAACACACAACCTTCTACCTGATCAATGCCTTTTGGCCGGGATGGATCCCATAAGTGGTCATGAAGCTTTCCATTATTATTCCATGTTATAATGAAAAACCGCACCTTGCCGAATTGCTTTCACGGGTAAAGCAGTCTCCGGTCCCAAAGAAGGAAATTATTCTCGTGGATGACGGTTCTGATGACGGGACCGACGCATTGATCAGAGATCAACTCGCACACGAGGTGGATAAAGTGGTCCATCACCCCCAAAATATGGGGAAGGGAGCGGCCATTCGATCAGGCCTGCCCCACGTCACCGGTGATGTGGTGATTATCCAGGACGCCGATCTGGAATATGATCCCATGGTCTATCCCAGGCTCATGGCCCCCATTGTGGAGGGAAAGGCGGATGTGGTCTACGGTTCCCGGTTTCTGGGAGAAGGTCCTCACCGGGTACACCTGTTCTGGCATTATGTGGGGAATAAATGGCTGACCCTGTTTTCCAATATGTTCACCAACCTCAATTTGACCGATATGGAAACCTGCTACAAGGTGTTCAGAAGTGACATCATCAAAGGAATCCCCATTCGACAGAATCGATTCGGGATTGAGCCTGAGCTTACGGCCAGGATCGCCAAAAAGAAATGCCGTGTTTATGAAGTGGGGATCCCCTATTATGGAAGGTCCTATGCGGAAGGGAAAAAAATCGGTTGGAAAGACGGATTGAAGGCCATATATGTTATTTTAAGATACGGACTATCCCCTTAATTTTCTTATGCAAAATCCGCTTGATTTCAAGGGATGGATGGTTAAAATATCGCTCTCAGCGGCCATGAGGCTTTTCAGCACCCGTGTCTTTAGGGGCACGTGGCGCTGTTCATGGGGGGAGAACATTCCGAGGGTCTCTTAAAGTAGGCCAACTTCATGAAGAGATATGCCCAATGGAAAACAATATCAGTAAAATCGAGGAGTTGAAGGATCAAGTCATTCTTCTGATCGAAAGCCTTGAAGCGGATTTCAAGCACTACTCAGAAATGCGGGACGAAGAGCAGACAGACTTTATTGCCGAGGCCGTTGATTCACTGAGGGATGTTGAAGAAGGCCTTCAGAATGCCTGGTCCAGTCTGGTGGCGTTGGAATAATTCTTATGGCCTATATTGTCTGCAATCAGAAGAAGACCCGTAAAAAGGTCCATATCCGTGTCTGTGCAAAGTGCAAAGGCATGAAATGCCCGGATTTTCGAAATTATGTGCAGCCTTCCCTGTTCTCATCTTGCGCTCAAAAAAAGCGGCAATAACACCTCCTGATATGTTCCCTGGGCAGCACGGATTCTGATTTGACACCAGGCGTCCATAGTTATAATGTGCTTCATGAGATATACCTGCTGAATGCCCGACACGTGGGGAGGTGTAAATGGCTGAAGAGAAATTTGAAGAAGCGATGCAGCGATTGGAAGAGATTGTCCAGCATCTCGAAGGGGGGGAATTGTCCTTGGGCGATTCCCTGAAAGTTTTTGAGGAAGGAATGAAACTGGCCCGGTTCTGCTCCAAGGAACTGGAGGCCGCTGAAAAAAAGGTTACGCTCCTGGTTCAGGAAAGCGGCGGCGGCATCCGGGAAACGCCTTTTGATATTACTGGAGAAGCGGATGAACAATAGGACAACCTTGGAACTGAAAACCTATTTGCAGGAAAAAAAGGCTTATGTGGACGCTGGCCTTCAAAAATACGCCCCATTGCCTGAAGGACCGGCATCTCCCCTTATTGAGGCCATGCGATACAGCCTGTTTGCAGACGGTAAAAGGTTGCGGCCTATCCTGTGCATCGCCGGGTGCGAGGCCGTGGACGGTGCACCGGAAGCGGTTCTCCCTGTGGCATGTGCCCTGGAGTTTATCCATGCCTATTCCCTGATCCACGATGATTTGCCCTTGATGGATGATGATGATATCAGAAGGGGTCAGCCCACCAATCACAAGGTATTTGGAGAGGCCATGGCCCTCCTGGCAGGGGACGGGCTCCTTACGGCGGCCTTTCATTTGATGGCCGGCCTGGTCGATTCATCATCCATTCCGGTCCTTCGGGTCACCCAGACCATCCGGCTTATAGCCCAGGCCGCGGGATTTGAGGGCATGGTGGGCGGACAGGCTGTGGATATTCTGTCGGAAGGAAAGCACCCGGATCTCAGCCTGGTGGACTACATGCATACCCATAAGACCGGGGCCTTGATCTCTGCTTCCGTGGTTTCCGGAGCCCTTTTGGGCGGCGCCGATGATTCACAGCTTGATGCCATGGAATCATACGGAAAGCAGATAGGGTTGGCATTTCAGATCTCTGACGATATTCTGGATATTGAAGGGGACTCCAATGCCATGGGCAAAAAGGCTGGAGCGGACCAGGCCAAAGGGAAAATGACCTATCCCGCTGTTTTGGGTGTGGCGGAATCCAAGAAAATTGAATCCGAACTGGTCCATAAAGCGGTCTTGGCATTGGATCCGTTCGATCATAAGGCCGATCCCCTTCGGCAAATTGCCCGATATATTATTGAGAGAACGCGATGAACGAAGTTGACACCATGTATAATCTGCTGGCACAAATCGACAGCCCGGAGGACCTCAAGGGCTTTTCCATGGAGGATCTCCAGAATCTGGCCGTTGAAATCCGTGAAAAAATTATTGAAACAACTTCCCGGACCGGCGGCCATCTGGCCCCCAGTCTGGGAGCTGTGGAATTGGCCATTGCTCTGCATTTCGTATTCAAGGCCCCTGAGGACAAGATTATATGGGACGTGGGACACCAGGCCTATGCCCACAAATTAATCACCGGTCGCAGGGACCGCTTCCATACCCTACGAACCTACGGAGGGATCAGCGGGTTTCCCAAACGTTCAGAGAGTCCCTACGACACCTTTGATACCGGGCACAGCAGCACCTCTATTTCGGCCGGGCTCGGCATCTCCACTGCCAAGGCGTTGAAAGGAGAAAAGGGGAAGGTGATCTCTGTGATCGGGGATGGTTCCATGACCGCGGGCATGGCCTTTGAAGGGTTCAATCAGGCCGGGTATATGGAAAAGGATCTCATCGTGGTGTTAAACGACAATGCCATGTCCATCGCCCCCAATGTGGGGGCACTCTCCTCTTTCATCAGTCGAAAGATGACCGGCAAACGGTTTGTGAATCTCAAAAGAGATCTGGAAAACTTCATTAAAACCTTGCCCGGTGTGGGAGAGAACATCCTCAATTTGGTTCGTAAGAGCGAGGATTCCTTTGTCACCTTTTTCACCCCGGGAATGATGTTCGAGGCCTTTAAATTCAAGTATGTGGGCCCCATTGATGGGCATCGCCTGGATCAGCTCATAGAGACCTTTGAAAATATCAGTTACCTGGAAGGGCCGGTTCTGGTCCATGCCCTGACCGTAAAGGGAAAGGGGTATGAACCGGCTGAAGGAGACCCGGCCCACTTTCACGGGGTGGGAGCATTTGAGATCCCCACGGGTTCACCCACAAAGGGCAAACCCAGACCCAAGCCTTCTTACACGGAAATATTCGGCAAGACCATGGTGGACCTCGCCGAGAGAGATGACCGGGTGTTCGCCATTACCGCGGCCATGCCCGAGGGAACCGGATTGACCGAGTTTGCGCGGTTGTTCCCGGATCGGTTTTTGGATGTGGGGATTGCGGAACAGCATGCGGTTACCTTTGCCGCCGGTCTGGCCACAGAGGGATTTCGGCCTGTGGTGACCATTTATTCCACCTTTCTGCAACGGGCCTTTGACCAGCTTATTCATGATGTATGCCTGCCCAACCTGCCGGTGATTTTTGCCGTTGATCGGGGGGGGCTTGTGGGTGAGGATGGACCCACCCATCACGGCCACTTTGATATCACCTATCTTCGAAGCCTGCCCAACATGACCCTCATGGCGCCCAAAGACGAAAATGAGCTGAGGCAAATGCTCTACACCGCCCTTCAATATAAAGGCCCCGTCGCCTTTCGATACCCCAGGGGCAAGGGGCCGGGCGTATCCCTGGACCCGGAATACAGGGAAATTCCATTGGGCAAGGCCGAGATACTTCGGGAAGGAAAGGATCTGACCATCATGGCCATCGGCAGTATGGTATACCCCTCCCTGAATGCAGCGGACCGTTTAGAGGCAGAGGGTCGCTCTGTGGGTGTGGTCAATTGCCGTTTTGCCAAACCCATGGACCAGCGGCTGGGGGATCTGGCCCTCGTTTCAGGGCGGGTGCTGGTGGTGGAGGAAAACATCAGGCAGGGTGGATTCGGTTCAGCCATCCTGGAGCTTTTCAATGATTTGGGTCTGACAGACGTGCAGGTGAGACGAATCGGGTTACCCGACGAATTTATTGAACACGGCCCTCCGGATTTGCTGCGGGAAAAGTATGGACTGGATAGTTCCGGTATTTTGAAAGCGGCCAGGGAATTCATGGCTTGACAATGATGAAGACGGATCAACTTGAGGCGCTTCCCCCTTCTATGTGGACGTTTTCTTTCTGACAACGTAAAATGAGCCCGAGAAAGAGACTGGATCGGATCCTGGTGGAACAGGGCCTTGTACAGAGTCGCGAAAAGGGTAAGGCCCTGATCATGGCCGGCCTGGTGGAAGTCAACGGCATACGGGTGGAAAAGGCGGGTCAGTCCATTCCCGTATGGGCAACAGTTACCGTAAAAAGTCCCCCCCCCTATGTGAGTCGGGGCGGTCGGAAACTTGAGGCGGCCCTCGGGCATTTCTCTTTGAATGTGACTTCCCGGGTGATGCTGGATGTGGGGGCCTCCACGGGCGGGTTTACGGATTGCCTCTTGCAGCACGGGGCCAAAAAAGTCATCGCAGTGGACGTGGGATACGGGCAGTTGGACTGGAGACTGCGACAGGACCCCCGGGTGCAGGTCCTGGAGAGAACCAATATCCGGCACCTTCAACCTCAGGATCTGGAAGAAATCCCCCACGGAGCGGTTGTCGATACCGCCTTCATCTCCCTCAAACAGGTCATCCCCCGAGTCATGTCTCTTCTTCAAAGCCAGGCATTCATCGTTGCGCTCATAAAGCCGCAGTTCGAGGTGGGCAAAGGTCGGGTGGGAAAGGGCGGGGTGGTACGCGATCCGTTACTTCATCGAGAAGTCATTGACCGCTTGGCTTCCTTTTTCCAGACCCTGGGATGGGAGGTGGTGGGGTATATTCCTTCGCCGCTTCTGGGCCCCAAAGGAAATCGGGAATTTCTGATGTATGTAACAAGAGAAGACGACAAGATATAGGAAACCGATACCCTCACGGAAGGTATCCCCCAACTAAAACGGGCACGAAACAGGAAAGGTGCGATCACATGGCCCTGAACCGTCTATTGAAAATAATGGAGGACATCGCCGCCGGGAACTATTCCAATGATATTATGGACCTTACCCGGGAAGACCAGCCAGAGCCCATACGAAGCATTGCCGAGGCCATGGGGCTCATGATGGTGAAAGTGGAGGCCAGAGAATATCGTCTGGAACTTATGGTCAAGGAGCTGGAGGCACTGAACCGGGAGATCCAGAAAAATACCATCAACACGGTCTCCACCATGGCCCATGCCCTGGCGGCCCGCGATGCCTACACCGAGGGGCATGCCGCCAGAGTCGGTGACCTGGCCGGCAGAATGGCTGAATACATGGGCCTTGAGGATAGAGAGGTAGACTATGTGCGTTTGGGAGGGATTCTACATGATATCGGTAAAATCGGATTCCCGGATGAACTCTTTGATGACCATGAAGTCAAGAATTCATCCGCCATGGTAAAACAGATTATGAAACACCCTGCCACGGGCGCTCATATCCTGAGCGACCTCGATTTCCTGGGGCCGGCCATTGATTATGTGCTCTGCCACCACGAACGGCCCGACGGCAAAGGCTATCCCCGTCACCTCCGGGACGGAGATATCCCGTTGGGCGCCAAAATCCTGGCCGTGGCCGATGGCTTTGACGCCATGACCACGGACAGACCCTACCAAAAAGGGAGAAGTCCCGAGACCGCCCTGGGAATACTCCGGACGCACGCCGGGTCCAAATGGGACAAAGCGTGCGTAGACGCCCTGGAGGCGATCCTGAATGCCCCACCATAAACACTCAACCCGAACCGACTGGATGATGCGGGAACGATCTACTGACCGCGGCGTTTCGATGCCTTTAGGGGATTTACCTTGCCGTTGTCCTTACCGGCGGTGGCTTGCAGATGGGTGGCCATATTGCAGTTCCCCACTTTCCACTTTGCAGCTGGATCGGGGAACGCCTGGCAGTATGTACCGGTGGGTAATGATAGGACCTTCTGGCACCCTTCACACTGTTCAACGATAATATGGCAGGTGCCGCCATTAAAATTACACCCCTTTTTGCTCATGAAAAAACATTCATACCCTTTCTTAATGGTTTGACAAACCATTTTAATCACATCCTTTCTTTAAAAAGTTTAAAATTTTAAGCCAGGCTTTATGCCTGAGGCGTTTTGGGATGTCAAGAAAAATAGACATGGTGTGTCCGGTTTCAAGGGAAAAACGACACAACGGGTCATTTTGGATTGTCATCCACCAAATCTGAGCGTCGATTCTGGAAAATTATTTTGCGCCAGCCCTAAGTAAGGCGTAAGCCCAGTTCTTCAAGCTGCCGCTCGCTGACCGTTGAGGGCGCATCGGTCAGTGGACAGGTTCCGCGGGTGGTTTTGGGAAAGGCAATAATTTCCCGGATGGAGTCCACCCCGGTCATAATGGCCACCAGGCGGTCAAATCCCAGGGCCATGCCCCCATGGGGGGGCGCACCGTAGCGCAGGGCCTCCAGCAGAAACCCGAACTTGGACTCAGCCTGCTCCAAAGGGATCCCCAGGGTCTTGAAAATCTTTTGCTGGGTGGCCAGGGTGTGAATTCGAATGCTTCCGCCCCCGATCTCAGAGCCGTTCAACACCAGGTCATAGGACCTGGCCCGGACCTGTTCGGGGTGTTGGTCCAGCAGGTGCAGGTCTTCCTGTAAAGGGGCGGTAAAGGGATGATGCACGGCCGCCAGCCGGCCCGCTTCATCATCGTATTCCAGCAACGGAAACCGGGTAATCCAGACAAAGGCGTATTGATCCTTTAAAACCAGGGCCTGCTCTTGGGCCACCTTCACCCGCAGGTTTCCCAGTGCCAGGTTGGCGATGTCCGGTCGGTCGGCCGCCATGAGCACCAGGTCACCGGGTTGTGCATCCAGCCGTTGGTTGAGGGTCGACTGCGCTTCATCTGTGAAAAACTTGGCGAGGGAGGACTGCCAGCCTGTTTCCGTCCGTTTGATCCATGCCAGACCCTTTCCCCCTGCTGCCGTGACCATTTCAGAAAGTCCATCTAAGGCCTTTCGGGAATAGGCGGCCGCCCCGCCCTTAACCCGGATGGCCTTTACCACGCCGCCGGATTCGACGACCCCTTTGAACACCTTGAAATCCGAACCGCCGGCCAGGTCGGTGATGTCTTTCAGCTCCATTCCGAACCTGAGATCAGGCCGGTCCGTGCCAAAGCGGGCCACGGCCTCATGGTACGTCAGGCGATGGATGGGAAGGGGAATCTCTATTCCCAGCAGGTCATGGAAGAGGGTCTGCATCATCCCTTCAAAAATCTCCATGATCCGGGTTTCATCCACAAAGGACATCTCCAGATCCACCTGGGTGAATTCCGGCTGCCGATCCGCCCTCAGGTCTTCGTCCCTGAAGCAGCGCACGATCTGGTAGTAGCGGTCGAAACCGGATATCATCAGCAACTGTTTGAACAGCTGCGGCGACTGGGGCAGGGCATAAAACATCCCTCGGTTCAGCCGGCTGGGAACCAGATAATCCCGTGCCCCTTCGGGCGTGCTTTTGGTGAGAAAGGGGGTCTCCACATCCACAAATCCCTCCCGGTCCAGATATTGCCGGATGCAGGAGGCGATCCGATGACGTTTTTGGAGATTTTTGAAGGGTTCGGGTCTCCTTAATTCCAGGTACCGGTATTTCATCCTCAGGGGTTCAGCGGCGTCCACTGCACCGTCCACCTGAAACGGCGGGGTCTCGGTCACATTCAGGATCTTGAGTTGGGTGGCCTTCAGCTCTATGTCGCCGGTGGGCAATCCTGGATTTTCCTGGCCTTCCAGGCGCGGCGCCACCGTTCCTTTTACCGCCAGGACCCATTCATTTCTCAGGACCCGGGCGCGTGCATGGATCGCCTGTTGCTCCTGGGGGTCGAAAACCACCTGAGTGATTCCCTCCCGGTCCCGCAGGTCGATAAAGATCAGGTGCCCCAGGTCCCTGCGGTGGTTGACCCAGCCCATCAAAATGACCTCTTCCCCAATATGGCTGCGTCTCAACGCGCCGCAGTCATGGGTGCGGGCCCATCCTTCCAGTGCATCGATATTCACATGAGCCTCGGTTGTCATTTTAAGTGTTTCTGCGCCAAGGTGTGCACAAGCTGATCCAGATCCACTTTGATCTGTTCTTTGCTGACCATGTCTCTCAGGACCCCCTCGCCGGCATTCAGTTCATCATCTCCTACGATCAGGACCTTTCCCGTATTCAGACGTCCGGCCTTTTTCATCTGGGATTTGAGTCCCTTTAGTCCATAGTCTGTTTCCACCCAGAATCCCTGCTTTCTGAGGTCCTCCATCCATGTAAACGACGCCCGGTCCGCGCGTTGGCCCAGTGCAGCAATAAACAGATCCGGGCATTTAGGTTCCGGCCGTCCCGCCGCTTCCAGGAGGGCCACCACCCTTTCCATGCCCACGGCAAAACCGATGGCCGGATGATCGGGACCGCCCAGCAATTTCACCAGACCGTCATATCGTCCCCCTCCGGCCACTGCGTTCTGAGCGCCCAGGTGCAGGGTCTGTATTTCAAATGTGGTCCGGTTATAGTAATCCAGGCCCCGGACGAGCTGGGGGTTCAGGACGAAAGGAACCCCGATTTGCGCCAGATAATCCTTTACCGCATCAAAGTGGGTCCGACACTCCTGGCAGAGGAATTCGAGGATGGACGGGGCATTACCGATGACCTCCTTACAGGAAGTCATCTTGCAGTCAAATACCCGTAACGGGTTGGTTCGGGTCCGCCTTCGGCAGTCCGGGCACAGGGAAGCGGTTTTGTCTGTCAGGTAGGCGTGAAGGGCTTCCCTGAACGGCGAACGGCATCGGGCACACCCCAGGGAATTGAGATGAAGCGAAACCTCATCCAACCCCATGGCCTCAAACAGACCCACGGCCATGAGGATGATTTCGGCATCACTCCTGGGTCCGGGGTCGGCAAAGAGCTCGGCATTGATCTGATGGAACTGCCTGAACCGGCCCTTCTGGGGTCGTTCGTGCCGGAACATGGGACCTATGGAATAGAGCTTTTGTACAGGATAGTTTTCATAGAGCCTGTGCTGGATATAGGCCCTGACCACCGAGGCGGTGGCCTCGGGTCTCATGGTCATTCCCCGACCTTTTACATCCTGAAACGAATACATCTCCTTGGACACAATATCCGTGTCCTGACCGATGCCCCGGCTGAAGAGCTCAGTCCTTTCGAGGACAGGGGTCTTGATCTCCTGAAACCCGAAGACTTCAAATCGCCTTCTGGCCGCTGTTTCCAGGCGCTGCCATCCCCCCACCTCCTCGGGGAGGATATCCCTGAACCCCTTTAGGCTGCTGAACTCCAATTGTGTTTCATCTCCCGGGTTTTGGTTTCAGGGCCTTCTATCAGAGGACTGCCCGGTTCGTCAACTGAATTTGGATGCAACATCAGCATCTGGTCCGCTTTGAAGTGGGAAAAGCCCACTCCCTATTCCACCTGGACCCGGGTTGCCTTTTTTTTGTGAGCGGCGGCGCTTTTTTTCTCTATGTCCTCGATCCTGTCATCCACCAGGGATCGGATCCCCTTGAGGAATTCCACCCGTGATTTTCGCAACTGCTCAAAAAACGTAGAGTCTCTTTCCGGAATCTTTTCAAGCCTGGCAAAAAGTCTGCCTATGGGGCAGAGGGCCATTTGCTCTTTGGTTTCATTCTTTGTTTGGGTCATGATTCCCTCCTTCAAATTGAATAAAGAGTTGATTTCCTTCCAGCCTGGCCCTGACCGAATCGAGGCCGGCCACGGGCCGGGGAAGCAGGATGTGCCTTTTGAAATTGGCTACCCGGACAACGAGTTCATCACCGATCTTGTTTAACTCCACATCTTCCTTCCGGGCAAAGGGGAGCATCAGCCTGAGTTCGTAATTTTCATCAGATTTGGATAGTTGATAGGCCTCACCCTCATAAAACCGCTTAAGAGGGTCTTTCCGTCCATAGATCTGCTTGGCCAGGACCTGGAGGGATTCGATCCCCAGCACCTCGCCCTGGAACAGATCTGCCGGAAAGATCGGCACCGGGCTGAAATACTCGCGAGCCTTATCCATATACTGACGCTGTGAATTTCGCCAGTTTTTGAAATAGGCATCATTTACGTGTTCCGGCAGGACGCGGTTCATGATGACGGCATCAATGCTCATTTTATAGAGGGAGAAATACATAAAGGCCCGTTGGGTCTCCTTTAAAACGATTTTTTCAGGATTGGTGATGAGCCGTACGGTGGTGATTTTCGGATCGATCAGGATTTCATCCACCCCTTTCAACCGCTCGAACAGATGCTCGATGGCGTCGAAATAGTCTTCCCCGGGAAGGGGCACGTCATACAATTTCCTGGCCACCGGCCGGGCATACCTGGCAATGGTCCGTTCCATCTTGAATATCTTCTTTATGTACCACTCCAGGGTGGTGGGAATGCTGATGAACCTGAGCGATTCCCCTGTAGGGGCACAATCCAGCAGCAGGACATCAAACTTCCGGGTTTGAACATAGCGGTTGATATATAAGAGCAGGCTGACCTCCTCCATGCCCGGGAGGATGGCCAGTTCCTCAGCCAGGATCTCGTCCAGACCCGTGGTACTGAGCAGGGTGGAAAAATATTTATGGACATCCCCCCAGTTCTTTTGGATCTCTTCCTGGATATCCAGTTCCTGAATCCACAGATTTTCCTTTACCTCAACCAGCTTTCCCTTTCGTTTGCCGATCAGGTCCCTGTCCATGTCAAAGATATCCGCCAGGCTGTGGGCCACATCCAGGGACATGATGGCGGTCCGGTTTCCGGCTTCTGCCGCCCTGACTCCGGTGGCGGCAGCCACACTGGTTTTTCCCACCCCTCCTTTGCCTGCGAAGAATATAATTCTCATGTCATATAAATCCTTATCTTCATAAGATAATGCAGAAATACCATTTATCCACCTGTAATCTGAATTTTATCATGCCGGAGGGCGGATTAAAAAGCAGCGTGGAACAGACTGAATGGGAAAAATCCTACCCAAAGCCGCCGAGTCCCCGAAGGAAAGTTCCAGTCCCATTAAGGTCTGCAGGCCCTGCTACTGTGGTTTCACTAACTGCTTCATCCGTTGGATCAGCTCACTCGGAGGGACATAGGACTCAATTCTCAGGGGTTTTACTTCCTTCCCTTTGCGGTCCATAAACACCACCGTGGGGACCCCCCGTATGCGGTACTGGGCCTGCAGTTTTTCCTGCTCAGGGTGGGAGGTGGTCAGATCCACGCGGAGGTTCACAAAGTGCCGGCTCAGCTTTACCACTTGGGGATCGGTGAACACGTTTCGGTCCATGGTTTTGCAGGGACCGCACCAGTCCGCATAAAAATCGATCATCACCGGTTTTTCCGACTCTACAGCCCGTGTCAAACGGGCGCTGCTGTAGTCGACCCAGTCCACCCCGTCGCTGGTCGGGGGCATCAGCATCAGGGGCAGGATAAAGGCCCCGGCCACCAGGATAACGCCCACCAGTTTTTTGATGCGTGAGAAAACAGGCAGATGCTTTCCCTCCTTATCCAGCCAGCCCAAATGGAGCCCGGCGGCCAGGAGGATGAGGCCCAAAAGGGCCTGTTTCAGGAAGGGGTCGTGGATCAGGGGTTGCAGGAGATAGCCGGCCATCCCCATGAGAACCCAGCCCAGGGCCTTGCGGATCCAGACCATCCATACCCCGGATACCGGGAGTTTGTTCACCGCCCCGGAAAAGACGGCCAGCACGGCCAGGGGAAGGCCCATGCCGATGCTCAGCACAAAGAAATAGAGGAATCCCAGGAAAGGGTCCCCCTTTTGTCCCACATAGGTCAAAAGGCCCAGGATAAACGGTCCGAGACACGGGGCCGCCACAATTCCCAGGGTCAGGCCCATGAAAAAGGTGCCCAAGATACCCCCGAACCGCCTGGCGGCCAGTCCGCTGAGCCCGGCCGGGATCCGCAGTTCCCAAAACCCGAAAAAACTGAAGGCCAGGGTGACCAGGATGCCGGCTACCACTCCCAGCACAATGGGGTTCTGAAGGACCGCCCCCAGTATGTTGCCGGACAGGCTGGCTGCAAGGCCCAATATGGAGTTGGTAAAGGCCAGCCCCAGGATGTAGAAAACCCCGTGGATCACCGTGTGTCCCCCCATGCGGTCTCCGCTTCCCCCGAAATAGGAGACCGTAATGGGGATGAGGGGATAAATGCACGGGGTCAGATTGAGGGCCAGACCGCCCAGAAACACGCCCAGCAGGGTCAGCCACAGACCGGCCCCGAATTGTCGGGCCAGTGCCCGATCTTCCGGTGGAAAATCCTCGCGCTTTGGATCGGGATCTTTGACAAATACCTCCCGGTTCAACTTCGTGACCGGGGTCTCGGGAGAGACCACGGGTATTTGAACGGGGATGAGTACCTTCTCGGGCGGGAGGCACGAATCCTCCGAACAGGCCTGATAGGATAAGGCCCCGTTGATTTCATACATGCCCACAGGGATATCCTTTTCAATAACAAGCGTTGCCCGTACCAGGATATTCCCGGAGTAGACCGCCACCGGTGCTTCCGTATAGGAGAAGGTCTTTTGTTGAGCTGCGGGAAACGTTATGTCCTTTACCTGGATGTGGGGGGATGCATTGATTGTCAACCTTGTGGGGTACAGTCCGCTTTCACCCGCTTCAGTGGCATGAATATACCAGGGACTGGCGATGTGGATGGAAAAGGCGACGGGGTACTCCCCTTCCGGGGGATAACCGTCCCGGGATTGAACCATGTCCACCCGGGCCACTGCCGCCTGAACGGACTGGGCCGGGAAAAAGATACCCGTAAGGAGGATCAGGGATAGGGCATAAAACGCCGGGAGGGACTTTCGGCTCCAGCACATGGACGTATCAATCCGCATACAGGATACCCCTCCCATTATATTGCCTGCAGGGCCCCGGATATTCGATCTTCATTTCCAGGGTGCAACCCTCTTGTGCCCTCTCTGATGTATGGCTCATGGCGACTCCTCCATTCTGGTGAACGCCCGCATCCCGGGGATGGAGCGATAGACCCGGATAAAGCTGTCGTAAAAGTCAAAGTCGTCATCTTCGGCCTCCACTTCATATTGAATGTCCACCTGGCGAAGTACACACAACTGTTCCTTTACATTGGAGGCTTGAAACAGGGGGATGCCCGAAGGGGCCCATAGCCCGGAACTTCCCCAGAAGTTGTAGCCGCCCTGGTGCTGTACACCCACCGAATTGCAGGCAATCATCCAAATCTGGTTGGTAGCGGCGCGGGCCGCAGCCATAAGATTCCATTGGTATCCGTAATACCGGTCCGTGCGTACATTCGCCAGGGGATAGCTCCGCACCGCAGAACCCCGCCAGCTGGCAAGCTGGATCACCCCGTCGACCCTGTTTTTCATGCCATAGATTTCGTACAGCTGCGAGAAGCACATGTCATAGCAGGTGGTGAATCCGAAACGGCCCCACGGGGTGGTGACCACCAGCACATCATCCTGTCCCGAGCGTTCATAGACCTTCTCAATGCCCGGGAGAAATGTCTTGTCGTATATGTGGGCGGCATCATTTTTGGAAAGATCGTTACAATCGAAGTCTTTGTCCACCACATAGGTGGAATTGAGCAGCTTGTTCTCAGGGCCGGCCTTTGGGGAGGGATTGGCCGGATCCCTGCGCAGGGCGTTAAAGATAATGTATTGCAATTTATCATCCAATTTGGCCTTCAGTTGTCTGAGCCAGTCCTTGTGGTTGTTGAGGGCTCCCTTGTTCATATAGGCCCAGCAGTCTGCGTACCCTTTTGGGTTGTATGCGGCAAGCATATCCCGATGGGGATCCTTTTTTTCCCCTTCTTCCTTCAGATTCGTTTGTGCTTTGGGGTCCGGTCCCTTGCGCGTGTGCCACTGGGGATCGGGCCAGAAATACCCGGTCAGGGAAAACTCTGGAAACAGAACCATGTTGGCGCCTTTTTCCCTTGCCAGTTCCACCAGTTTCAATATCCTGGCCTTGTTCTGTTCAATGCCGACCCCGGCCTCGATATCCGCCTGGGTGTTGGAAACCATGTTGTGAATATTGGCCAGGGCCAGCGTCAGGGCGTCCTTCTCATGGGAGAAGGTCCTTTCAATGACCCGGATATCACCCGCCCCGGCCGAAGCAAACGATCCCACCACGAATAGAGCGACCAGCAGGATCGTCCCCAGGGTGCGGCCCGAATGTTTCTGGGCGCCGGATACGGTTATTGCAGTCCCTCTCCCTTGAGCAGGCCGGTTACTTTGCTTCATGGTGATGCGCTCCTTCCCCGTTTTGGTGTGGTGATAATCTTGATTTGGCGGGTCCTGTCTGGTTTTTTATGTTTTTGCGTGTCGGGCGCCCTCCCGGGGTGGGAGGCTTCGACAGATGTACGGAACATGTGAACGGTCTCTTGTTTTATTACCCGGCAGTGCTGTCTGAGCCTGTGTTTTCATATAACGGTCGACAATGGGTCTCTTTGGAGAACAGGGCCATAAACAGGGCCATGATCACCAGGCCCGCCAGGGTGCTGAGAGCGATCCGGTAGTCGCCTATGGTGGGCGATTTTCCGCCCAGAACATCCAGTATGGCGCCCACGCCGGGTTGAAAGACGGCGCTGCTCGCTACCGAGCAGGTATTGACAAATCCCACGGAAATGCCTGCCGACCCAGGCGGACGCACATCGTTGGCCAAGGCGAATGACACCACATAGGCGCTGCACATGAAGCCCTGAACAATCAGCAGGGTATAGAGCAGGGACAATGGCATGTTGGGTCCGTAGATGACAAATGCCAACACCGCGACTGCAATCACTGCCGCACCCAGCATGGGCAGTTTGCGGCGCTGGATTTTGTCGGAGAACCAGCCGAAGAAAAAACTCCCCGGTATGCCGCCCACAAAGAGCATGGACATGGCCCCTTCGGCCTGCACTTTGGTGACCCCGTAATAATCGACCAGGAAATCCGCGCCCCACAGGGCCCCGAAAACGAAGTAGATGGCATTCATGCCGGATACATAGGCCCCGCACATCCAGGTCTGTCCGCTGGAGAATACATGCTTCAAGTCGGAGAGCGTCTTGTGCCCTCCCCGACTTCGCTGGGGGTGATCCTCCCACCGGGTGGCGTGGGCCGGGTGATCACGGACCACAAAAATGATGAGTGCGGCCAGCCCTGTCCCCACAAAGGCCAGCATCCAGATGGTGGGACGCCATCCAAAGGCGCTCACAGCTGCGGACAAGGGCGCCTCACCGCTGATGCCGCCGATCATGCCGATGAGCGAGGTGAGGCCCACCAGGGTGGCGAAATACTGATGCGGGAACCAGTTGGAAATGAGTTTGAGGCAGGACACAAAGGAAAATGCGGTGCCGGCCCCGATCATTAACCGGGCCATTTCCGCGGCCAGGGCGCTGTCGGCCAGGGCGAGAAGGATGTTGCCGGCCACGGCCACTGCGGCCGCCGCAATCAGGGGGCGGTGCGGACCGAAATGGTCCCCGATTACCCCTACCGGTATCTGCATAATCCCATAAGAATAGAAATAAAACCCGGCGATGACCCCCAGGGTGGCATTATCAATATGAAATGCCTTGATCCAGTACGGACCCATGGCCCCGGGCGCCACCTGCTGCAGATAATCCCAGAAAAAATAGCCGGTGGCAATGGCCCAGATAAACCACGCCAGGATGGAACCGTGACCGTATTTTTTGGCCATGGTGGTCATATGTCGTCTCCACTCCGCTTCTTGAGTCTATGGGGGATTAAAACGATTGTAGAACCATATATGAATATGGGGCCAAAGTCAAACCAGGGCCCAGGAGTATGTGCCCCACGGCTGAATATGTTCCCGGGTAAGGGTGAATCCCGCCAGATTTATTCTTTGGTAGGGCCGATCACGGTATGGGCTGTTGAGATGAGCGGTCGAAGATCTCCGCTGCAAGCGAAAATTAACCCCCCGGCATCCAACGTCGAAGGAAAGACCCTGTCAGAGAATCTCGCATGTCAACCTTCCTCATGTTCATCAATTTTCAACTTCCCCAGGTATACGGAGCCCTCAAGGCCGTCCATGCTGATCCAGTCCCCGGAATGAAGTGTGGTCTGGTCAAAGGCGCAGCTCCTCTCCTTTTCCGAACAGACCAGATTCGGGCACCCCACCACACAGGTCTTCTCCAGCCGGTGGGCCACAATAGCGGCATGTGAGGTGGACCCGCCTCGTGCGGTTAACAGCCCGTCTGCTTCGTAGATCTCCGTGATGTCGTCCGGGACCGTATCGCTCCTGACCATGATGAGCGCGGTTTCGGGTTCTTTGGTTCGCCACTGTTTGATTTCGTCCAGGCTGAAGACCACCCGTCCGGTCATGGCCCCGCCACTGACCCCGATGCCGTGGCCGATGAGTTGAGCTGCCCCTTCGGGAGGAGTCCCAAAGGAGTAGACCTTTCTGCGCTCGCGGATGGCCATCTCCCGGGTCTGAAGGAAATACAGTTGGCTTGGGCTGGATCCCTCAAAGGTGAACTCTATCTCCTGGGGGCTCCAGTTTTCATCATAGATAAGCCCCTTGGCCCGTTCTCTTAGGGTATCATAGATTTCCGGAAACAGGGTCTCCAAGGTCGTAGACGTCTCGCGGTTTTCAATCTCGGCCTGTGTTTCGGAAATGGGAAGCGTCTTGACCAGACCCGAGACCACATCTTCACCCTGATTCCCCTGTGTGAAATCTCCCCACAGCATGAGCGTGTCTCCTGACCATCTGGGATTGTGGGTAAAAAAGACTCCGGCCCCTGAACTGGCTGAAAAATTACCAAATACCATGGCCTGGACCGTCACCGCCGTCCCCCAGTCATCGGAGATCCCCATGATCCGGCGGTAGGTCCGGGCCTTGGGGACATTCCATGAATCAAAGACCTTGCCGATGGCCACGTAGAGCTGTTCCAGGGGGTCCTCGACGATCTCGATGCCGTGGTCCCGGATCAGGCGCTTGTAGGTCATGGCCACTTCCCGCATATTTTCCCCTGAAAAATTGCGTTTGTACAATAATCCCAGCCGCTGTTTGAATTCATCAATGATGGCATCGAAATCATCCCGGATGAGTCCGAAGGCCATGCCGTAGGACTGGAGAAACCTGCGGTAGGTATCCCAGCCGAACCAGTGGTTTCCGGTCTGCTGAATTAACCCGTGAACGACGGCCTCGTTGATGCCCACATCCAGAAAGGTGTTCATCATGCCGGGCTGGGATACGGAAGAGCCGCTCCTCACCGAGAAGAGCAGGGGATTTTGGGGGTTGCCAAACGCTTTTCCCGAAACCCTGTTGATGTGTCCTACCTCAGCCGCTATTTGATCCTGAAAGTTCTTCTTGGCCGGGGGATAGTTGTCAATCACCTCACGGCACCTGAATACCTCGGTAGTGACGATGAACCCGGGAGGGACGGGAAACCCCAGGGCCTGCAGTTTTACCAGATTGAATCCCTTGCTTCCCAGATGGATGATGTCCAAAAGCCCTTTTCGGACCCGGTCCATTCGGGTGATGGCCTTTTGGGGGTCGTAACTGAGCAGCAGCTTGACGCGCTCGTCGGGAAGTTTATGAGACTGATCAAAAAGGGTATGCAAAATGCGGCCCAGGAACAGGTCCAGTTGCTGCAGGCCCAGGGAGGAGGCAATACGATCCCGCAAAAAAACCTCTGTTACGCGGTTTGCTAAGCTATTGGAATCTTTTTGGTCTTCCGGGAAGCGGTACTTGGGCAGGAGATTTTCCTCAGGCAGGTGTTTGATAATCCTGAGTAGGTTGTCCTGGTGAGTGTTGTTGTAATAGTCGCTTACGATATTGCCCACCGCCTTGGAGAGGCCTCTGAAAATATCCAAGTACTGGGTATGGGAAAATCCCCTGATCTCCAAGGAATTGGCCAAAAGATCCAACTGTCGTCCCAACTCAATGGAGGAAATACCGTCCAGATCCAGGGCCCTTTCAAAGAGACGGAGGTGATCCAGGATCTGGGAAAAGGTGGCCTTGGTAATGACCCTCAAATCGATCCCCTGGACCATCTCTTCAAACAGGGTGTTCAGGAGCGATTCCAGCCGGAAGGTCAGGCCCAGGGCCTCAAATTTCAACTCGTGGTAACTTCCGTACATGGAAGGGATATCCACGGTGAAATGTCGCTTTTGGTAGATGTCTTCTCTGATGTCATAGGTCTCCTGGGACAGGATAACTCCCTTCAGGTCTTCAAGATAGCCCAGGATGCCCTGAAGCCGGTTTCTGGTGCCTTGCCGGGCCAGTGCCTCTTTGAGCCGGTGGAAATCGGGAAGATCGCTTGAGCGCAACTGGGAGAGGTAATCGTCCATCTGAGTAATGCCCGTCTGATATTTCTGGTACAAAAGCTTATACAGATTGATCATGAGGGTTACCCGCTCGGAGTCTACGCCCGATGCACCGGGGACCTGGTTGATCAGGGCCTTTACAGATTCCTCTTCCATCCACACCAAATCCGGTATGTCAGAGATGTTCCCTTCCGTGACCATATGGTTCATGATTTTATGGACCCCGTCGATAAACGGTCCTCGGGTCTCCACTTCTTTCAAGACCGGTGCGGGCAGATAGGGGGCCAGCCCGGATTTATCCCCTGTTTTCCAGAAAGTAAGGGTGGCTTCCATGAGGGAAACGATTTGGTTGCTGCTCTCCACATGACTCTGCTTGCGGATAAAGTGGGAGAGGGGATCCTTTCTGAGGCATACCTCGTCGATCTGGGTGGAGATTTCTCTTAATTCCCCTTCGGCCCCGATGTCGCTGTAAAACACAGGGAGAATCCGGGCCAGTTGTTTGATCAGGTTGTAAACCGGTGCGATATCGTTGTTTAACAGGCGGGTAATGTCCCGGGGGAACAGGTCCGTGTCCCGGATTAACACCCCGCTCAGGGAGAGATTGATGATCAAGGAAGAGATCAGCTTTTTGGACCACTTGGGTTTGAGGCCGATCAGTTCAAGCCAGGTCCGGATATTCTGGAGATGGGCCGCATTGGCCCGGATCTGCCAGTCCTCTCCCACCCCTTTTATCTCAGGGGCCTGAAATCCCAGGGACACCATGCCGTCAATGAAAAAATCGACCAGTTCGCTTTTATCGGTTTTGTACAGCGCTTTTCCCATATTCAGGACCGCGTGCAGGGCGGTCTCCGGAAACTTTTCCATGTTGTTTCTGAGGGTGCCGAAGATCTTTTCCAGAAACCGCTGAACCTCCTGAACCGGTTCATGTTCAATCACTCCGGTAAGACTTCGGTTGATGTCCCTCAGGTTCTGTTCATGAATGGAGGAAAGACCGTCGATGTTCATGATGTTCAACAGGGCCACCAGCTTAAGCTGTGGCCCTATGCTTCGGTCCGTGACCGAGGCCAAGAGCGCTTGCGGAATTTTACCGTAATCATGGACAATCCGTCCGAATCCGGGAAGGACCGCCAATTGTTCGAGTCGTTTTCGGGCGTCCTTTTCAGTTTTTTTCAAGATGGTGTCCAGACGCTCCTGATACGCCTTCAACTGCCGGTGGGAGACGGGTTTGAGGACTTCATTGATCCGGGCCTCACCGGTTTCCTCTTTGGAAAGATCTTGGAACCATCTAAGGGGGTCCTCCTGCTTCAACCAGTAGGCATAGGTGTACAGCAGCGTGTCTTCAAGCAGGGCATTGAGGGCCGTAACATCCAGGTGGGTGGCGGAGGCTTTGAGGATTTCCAAACAGTCCCCGGCAATGGCGCTTATCTGATAGAAGCTGGTCACAAACAGGTGAAATATTTCTTCGGGGTATTGGCGGATTCTGTCAAACCCGTAATCCAGCAAAGGGGAGAAGCTTGGAAGTGAATCTTCCGCGTTTCGAATGATGTGCTGTAGAAAAAACAGGAGGTTGTCGGCGGCATCCCTTTTGACCGCTTCGGTCCGGGCCGATTCCAGGGCCTGGAAGAAGATATCCACATACAACCGGGCCGCTTCCGGGCCTTTGGAATGGGTTTTTACCACATGAAAGTAGTTGAGGGCATAGGACCGGGCCTCCTTGACGATATATTCCCAGTTTTTGTAAGGGTGGCAGATCTCTTCCAGGAGACCCTGCAGGCCTTGTTTGACCCCCGGATACCGCTCCATGACCTCAAGGAGGATTTTGTACCGTTCATCTACGGTGACATCGACCCGAGTACATTCCAGATTAACCTGAAGGGCCTTGGATTTCATGCCTCCATCGCTCCTGATCCATCCATTCATCAGCCTTTGAGGCTGACAGACTATGGCATAATGTTACCTCATTCAGGGGAAAGAGGTCCAGTCCAAACCTGATTTTTAGGTGCAAACGCCCAAAGACAATGCGAGGGGCGCCCCCCCACCCGGGGGGCGTTGGGAGCCGAGGTCCCTGGATGGAAGGGATTATCTGCGAGGTACTTCAGTGATTTTCAAGTTGGCGATCTTGTGCAGGATTCCATTTTGAACCGGGCTGAAGGGCATACGGGGGCTGGCCGTGAGCCCTTAGTCTACCGCCGCCCAGATGGCCTTGGCCCGGGGTTTGCTGGGGGCGCCGGTGTAGTGTTTGACCAGGACCCCTTTGGAGTTATAGGCTAAAACCACTGTTT
>JAWLET010000346.1:0-2814 GCA_041685955.1 Desulfobacteraceae bacterium
GAGTATGGTTCAGCAGGGGGGCGAGACGGGAGAGGACCGCGGGAATTCCCCCTGCCTGATGGATGTCGAACATCTCATAAGGGCCTGCAGGAATAATGGAACATAAGTTGGGGGTGTCCCGGGAGATGCGATCGAATTTCTCCACTGAAATGTCAATGCCGCTTTCCCATGCGATGGCCGGGATATGCAACACCGTGTTGGTGGATCCGCCCATGGCCATGTCCACCCGGATGGCGTTTTCAAAGGCGGCTTCGGTCATGATGTCCCGGGCGCAGCCCTGACTTTTGACCAGTTCCACCATTCGGCGGCCGGTCTCATAGGCCTGGCTCAGTTTCTTGGGATCCACGGCCGGGGTGGTGGCGCATCCGCTCACGGACATGCCCAGGACCTCGGTGACCACGGCCATGGTGTTGGCCGTGTACAGGCCCACACAGGAACCGGCCCCGCAGGTCATCCGGGGGAGCATGGCCTCGGCCTCGGACGGGCTCAGCTTTCCCGCCTTCACCTGTCCCACCAGGCCGAATCCCTCGATGGGGTGATGCTTTTGGCCGTCGATCCGGTTGGCCTTCATGGGGCCGCCGGTGATCATCATGGTTGGCAGATTGAGCCTTCCCGCGGCCATGAGCATGCCCGGGGTGATCTTGTCGCAATTGGTCACGCCCACCCAGCCGTCTAAGGAATGGGACAGGACCATGATTTCGATATTGTCTGCAATGTGCTCCCTGCTGGGAAGACTGAGGCGCATTTCCACGTGCATGGCCACACCGTCACACACGCCGGGGACCCCCCATTCCAGGGGTACTCCGCCCGCATCCCGGATGCCTCTCACCACCTCCCGGGTCAACTGGTTCAGGTGAATGTGGCCCGGTATAATGGTATTGAAACTGTTGGCCACGCCGATGAACGGCTTGCCCGGTGCAAAATCATCTTCCTTCAGCCCTGCGGACCGGAGCAAGGCCCGATGGGGAAGGGTTTCAATATGTCTTTTTAATATATCTGAACGCATCATTCATATCCCCTTGAGATTTAGGTGGGAGGAGGGGCGGACCCGATTCCGGATTCAGGAGGCACCTGACCTGGATATGGACCGGGTACAGGGCGGCCAGGATCATTAAACTTTTTATGGGGCCTGTCAAGATTTTTTTCAAAGACCGTTTTTTCCCGAGTGCTTATGGTGAGGGCAAAGGGACAATTCAGTCCGGTGGTTGCTGCTAACCAGTTGGGTTGCCACAGCGCTGCTGGTTTTTCTTAGGCTGTTCCAGGGGCCTTCCGGCGGAGGAGAATTTACCGGCTCCATTTCCTTTTTGTGGAAAAGGTGAAATAATCCTAAAAAGGCGGACAGATGCCGTGGAGAGAAATGCTTGCCATGTCCGGGCCGTTGAGAATACAATATGCCAACCGAAGAAGCATGCACCTGCGGACAGGGACCGTCCCACAAGCACGCTTAGGGACGCCCGATGGCTCACACCCCAATCGTCCGCCCTTAATCGCAAGGGTCGGCGTTTACATCTTTTGAAGGAGATCAAAAATATGGACCCATGGCCAACGGAATCCTGGCACCGTCTGGATCTGAAGGAGGTCGCACGGACGCTTGAAACCGACCCTGCGAGAGGCTTGACCGAGGAGGAGGTTTTGTCCCGGCGCAAGGCCTTTGGGGAAAATGCCTTGACTCAACAAATGGGCCAGGGCCCGGTCATCCGTTTTTTGCTTCAGTTCAACCAGCCCTTGGTGATCATTCTCCTGGTGGCCACCCTGGTCACCCTGTTTCTTCAGGAATGGGTGGAGGCCGGCGTCATCTTCGGGGTTATCCTGGTCAATGCCGTGATCGGCTTCATTCAGGAAGCCAAGGCCCTCAAGGCCATTGACGCCCTGACCCGGGCCATGGTGAGCAGCGCCATGGTCCAGAGGGCCGGCAGGCGGCAAAAGGTCCCGGCCCGGGAGCTGGTGCCCGGGGATGTGATCTTTCTGCAATCCGGCGACAAGGTCCCGGCCGATGTGCGCCTCTTTGACACCCGGGAACTTAGAATTGATGAAAGCACCCTTACCGGGGAAAGCCTCTCGGTGCAAAAGGAGGATGTGAAGCTCCCTGAGGAAACCGTCCTCTCGGACCGCCGAAACATGGCCTACTCTTCCACCCTGGTGACCCATGGGGGCTGCAAGGGCGTGGTGATCGGCACAGGCGATCATACCGAAATCGGCCGCATCAAGGAGATGATTACCTCGGCCGAGGTCCTGGCCACGCCCCTGACCCGCAAGATCGAATACTTCAGCAAAATACTTCTGTATGTGATCATCGCCCTGGCGGCCGTTACCTTCCTGGTGGGATATTTGCGGGGCCAACAATGGGTGGAAATGTTCATGGCCTCGGTGGCCCTTGCGGTGGGGGCCATACCCGAGGGACTGCCTGCGGCCATGACCATTACCCTGGCCATCGGGGTTTCGCGCATGGCCAAGCGCAATGCCATCATTCGCAAGCTTCCGGCGGTGGAGACCCTGGGAAGCACCTCTGTGATCTGCTCGGATAAGACCGGGACCCTCACCCAGAACCAGATGACCGTAACCGAACTGTATGCGGGCGGCTTTCTTTACACTGTCTCGGGGGTTGGCTATGCCCCGAAGGGCCGCATCACCCCCAGGGGGGGCGGACCGGATGCGGCTCACAACTGGGCCTTGACGGAAGTGCTGAAGGCAGGCGTTCTCTGCAATGATTCCGTAGTGAAACAGACCGGCGAGGCCTTTACCATAGAGGGAGATCCTACAGAAGGGGCCCTCATCACCTGCGCATCAAAGGGGGGAGTAGTTCCGGAAACCCTG
>JAWLET010000347.1:0-2814 GCA_041685955.1 Desulfobacteraceae bacterium
CAAAATGGGTATGAGGGGCGGGTCATTCCCATAAACCCCGGGTATTCCCAGGTGGCAGGCATTACTGCTTATCCGTCCCTATCTGAGGCAGACCAGGCTGCAGATCTGGCCGTTATTGCCACGCCTATCTCCACGGTCCCCGGGATTGTACGGGAATGTGTGGATATGGGCGTGAGCGGGGCCGTAATTATTTCCGCCGGGGGCCGGGAGACCGGGAAAAAAGGTCGGGACCTGGAGAACGACATTGAACAGGAAGCCAGGAAAGGCGGGCTTCGGATCATCGGCCCCAACTGCATGGGTTTTATTCGTCCGGACCGGAACCTCAATGCCAGTTTCGCCGGTAATATGCCGCCCAAAGGAAAGACCGCCTTCATTTCCCAGAGCGGGGCTGTCTGTTCGGCCATGCTGGATCTGTCCCTCAAGGAAAACATGGGGTTTCGATATTTTATCAGCATCGGTTCCATGCTGGATGTGGATTTTGGCGACCTGATCGACTATCTGGGAAACGACCCCGGGGTGACCAGCATCCTGCTGTATATTGAGAGCCTCTCCGAGATCAAAAAATTTATGAGCGCGGCCCGGGAGGTTTCCCGGGTCAAACCCATTGTGGTGCTGAAGTCGGGGCGGAGCGAGGCCGGGGCCCGGGCGGCCGCCTCCCATACCGGTGCCATGGCCGGGGAGGATCAGGTATATGAGGCAGCCTTCGAGCGGGCGGGTCTGGCCCGCGTCCGTACCCTGGTAGATTTTTTTGATTGTGCGGAACTGCTGGCCAAGCAATCCCCTCCCTCGGGCCGGAATCTGGTAGTGGTGACCAATGCGGGCGGTCCCGGAGTGATGGCTGCGGATGCCCTGGCAGAACATGGGTTGGGATTGAGTTCACTGTCCGAAAAAACCCTGTCCGCCCTCAATGACATCCTGCCGCCGCATTGGAGTCATGGGAATCCCGTCGATATTCTGGGGGATGCCACCCCTGATCGGTATGTCCGGGTAACGGATATCTGCTTTGAGGCGGAAGAGATCGACGGCATGCTGGTCATTGTAAACCCCCAGGCCATGACCAACACTTCTGATGTGGCCAGGGCTCTGGGCCGGGATCTCCAAGGGAAGTCGTTCCCGGTGTTTACGGCCATCATGGGGGGGAGGGACGTGGAAGAAGCGAGGCAAATCCTCAATGATAAGGGGGTTCCCACCTATGATACCCCGGAGCGGGCCGTCCATGCCTTTGCCGTTTTATACGATTATACCCGCAATGTGAGGCAGCTTCAGGAGATTCCCTCCCAGCTCCTCGGGGAGGCGGAAACGGACGAAGATCAGGCCCGCCACCTGGTTCAGGAGGCCCTCAAAGGGAAGAAAGAGAAGAATGGGTTTCTCTCTGAGGTGGAATCCAAGCAACTGCTGGCCTGCTATGGGATCCCGGTCAATCCCACCCGGGCCGCCGGGTCTGTGGAAGAGGCCCAACGTGTGGCCGATGAAATGGGATATCCGCTGGTGATGAAAATCCTTTCGCCGGACATCTCGCATAAGACCGAGGCCAATGGGATCCGAACCCATCTTGAGACCCGGCAGGACATTTGGGAGGCCTACCAACAGGTCACTTCGGGGGCGCATGACTATGATCCAAACGCCCGCATCCTGGGCGTATCCCTTCAACCCATGATCCAGGATGCTGACGTGGAACTGTTGATCGGGGCCAAGCAGGACCCCAATTTCGGGCCCGTGATCCTGTTCGGTATGGGGGGGATCTTCGCGGAAGTGATTGAAGACCAAAATATCGGTTTGCCGCCCCTCAATCAGGTACTGGCCCGAAGGCTCATGCAGGAGACCAAGGCCCATAAACTGCTGACGGGATATCGCAATATACCGGCCGTGCATATGGATCTTTTTGAGCAGTTACTGGTCTGCCTTTCCCACCTGTTGGTGGATTTTCCGGAAATTTCAGAACTGGATATGAACCCGGTCATGGTCCATGAGGGCGCTCCCATAACCGTGGATGCCAGGGTCCTGCTGCACAGAACCGAGATCCGACCGCCTCATCATCTAATCATCCGTCCTTATCCCGAGCAATATGAATCCGAGGAGACCACTGCCGAAGGCGAGCCCATATTCATTCGGCCCATAAAACCCGAGGACGCCCCCATGCTCGTAAATCTTTTTGAGAGTCTTTCGTCAAAAAGCCGCTATCATCGATTCTTCAGTCCCATGAAATCCCTGTCCCATGACCTGCTCATACGGTTGACCCAGATCGATTATGACCGTCACATCGCCCTGGCGGCCCTGAGCCGGAATCAGGAAGAAGAGCGGATGCTGGGTGTGGCCAGGGTTATCATCGGACCGGATCGGGACGACGCCGAATTTTCCGTGGCGGTGGGCGATCCGTGGCAGGGAAAGGGTGTGGGCAGGAAACTCCTGGAACGGGTCCTGGACGCCGGCAGGGACTATGGAGTTCAAACCGTTTACGGGATTGTCCTGGCAGAAAACCGGCACATGCTGAACCTGGGACGGGAGCTGGGGTTTCAGGTGTCTCAGGGAGAAGAGGCCGGATCGTTTCACCTGAGTATCCGGCTTTGAAGGCAAAACCGATCTTACTACAATGGGGGCCATGAAAATGCTCAGCGAGCGCATTCCCCGCAGCTTGCTGCGGGGTTAGCGAGCGAACTAAAAACTGGTTCAGTCACCTTACATTTGGGAGATTCCCTGCAGTTCGCTGCAGGGATCTTCAAACGGAATCTTGATGGAACCAAAATACATCTGTATACACGGCCACTTTTATCAGCCGCCCCGGGAAAACGCCTGGCTGGAGGCGGTTGAGGTTCA
>JAWLET010000052.1:0-12269 GCA_041685955.1 Desulfobacteraceae bacterium
TATCCCGCTTTCAAGCGCTTATGTTAGGGAGCATAAACTGCATTGTCAACTCCAGGGCCAAATTCACCGAACCAAAGCATAGAGAGCCTATTGGGATGATCAAATTGAATTGAGCAGAGAAAGCGTCGATTACTTGTAATTGCCAACAAAGTATTCTATGGTTCCATACAGATTTATTGCCCCAATCCAAACCCGTAGGAGGGACTACTCCCATGGACATAGCCAGGGCCGTAGAGGCCCACCGTACCTATTTCAAGGCCGGTAAAACCCTTGATGTGGATTTTCGTAGAAACAGCCTCAAGAAATTGAAGAGCGCCCTCTTCAGGTATGAAGACAAGCTCTATGATGCCTTCTGGGCGGATCTGCACAAGGCCCCGTTCGAGGTTTTCGGCACTGAAATCGGACTGGTGTCCAAGGAGATCGGCCTGCATGCCAGAAACATCCGGAAATGGGCCAGGCCCAGAAGGGTGCTGACCGACTTGCTCAACTTCTATTCCACCAGCCGGGTTTATCATGAGCCCTATGGCGTGGTCATGATCATGTCGCCGTGGAACTATCCGCTCCAGCTGGCTTTGCTTCCTCTGGTGGGGGCCATTTCAGCCGGGAACTGCGTAATGCTGAAGCCGGCTCACTATTCGGAATACGTCTCCGAGGTGATCCGGGAACTCGTCTCAGACACGTTTGATCCGGCATACATCAGCGTCGTGACCGGGGGGAGGGCGGTCAATCAGGCTGTTTTGGATGAACGGTTCGATTATATCTTTTTTACGGGCAGTCCTTACCTGGGAAAGATCGTTATGGAAAAGGCCGCCAAACACCTTACCCCCGTTACCCTGGAGCTGGGGGGCAAAAGTCCCTGTATTGTGGCAGCGGATGCCGATGTGGATGTGGCGGCCCAGCGGATCTGTTTTGGGAAATTTTTAAATGCGGGCCAGACCTGCATCGCCCCGGATTACCTGTTTGTGCACGTGGACGTCAAAAAGCAATTGGTGGACCGGATGCGCCAGTGTATCCGGCGGTTTTACGGCCCTGACCCTGAGCAGAGTCCTGATCTGGTCAGGATTATCAATGATGCGCAGTTCACCCGGCTGGAAACGCTCATGCATTCGGCGGGAACCATCCTCCATGGGGGAAGGGTAAACCGGGATACCCGGTACATCGAACCCACCCTTATTGACCGGATCACGCCTGATGACCCGATTATGCAGGAAGAGATTTTCGGGCCCCTGCTGCCTATTCTGGAGTATACGCATCTTGATGAGGTGATCGCTTTTATAAATGTGCGTGAGAAACCGCTGGCCATGTACTTTTTCAGTGCATCCAGGAAACCCAGGGAGCGGCTGATTTCCGCTACGTCCTCGGGGGGAGGGTGCGTCAACGAAACCGTCATGCATATCTCGAATCCGCGCATGCCCTTCGGCGGGGTGGGAAACAGCGGAATGGGGTGTTATCACGGGAAGTACAGCTTTGACGCCTTCAGCCATCAACGTTCCATTCTGAGGAAGACCACGCTGTTCAATCCGACTTTGGGCTATCCGCCGTATGGAAACAAGCTGAGGTTTACCCGGCGGATTCTGTCTTAATTTTTGCAGATGCGGTCTTTCTCTGACACCTGACACCCGAAATCTGAAACCCGAACTGATAACGAGGTATTTTTGACATGTCTGAAGAAATTCGCTGGGTGAAAACCCATTGTGCCAGAATGGATCACGGGGGCTGCGGACTCCTGGTGGGGGTTAAGGATAATCAGATCGTTGAAGTCAAAGGGGATCCGGATGGATTTTTAAACAAGGGCTATACCTGTTACAAAGGAAGGGTGTCCGCAGATCGATTGTATCATCCGGACCGTCTCCGCTATCCCCTGAAACGGGCGGGAAACCGGGGAGAGGGCAAGTGGCAGCGGATTTCCTGGGAGGATGCGCTCAATGAGACCGCTGAACATTTTCTGAAAATAAAGGAAACATACGGGGCGCGCGCAGTGGGATTCGGTGTGGGCATGCCCAAGGGGCTGGAGCATTTTGTCCTGATCCGGATGGCCAATCTCTTCGGCTCGCCCAATGTCATTGCCTCCCAGGACGTCTGCCATGCCCCGAGGGAGATCACCGGCATGCACACCTGCGGATTTTATCCGGTGGCTGATCTCCACCATCCCACCCGCCTGATCCTCTCCTGGGCCAGTAACCTGCTGGCCTCCAGCGAAGAGGGACAGATCGCCGGCCTTTTGCTGGAACAGCTTCGAAACGGGGCCGGGCTGATCGTGGTGGATCCCCGAAAAACCGAACTTGCCCAACGGGCGGATCTATGGCTGCAGCTTCGACCCGGGACAGCCCAGGCCCTGGCCCTGGGATTCCTCCATGTCATGGTGGAGGAATCGTTGTACGATAAGGAGTTTGTGGACAACTATACGTATGGATTCGAAGATCTCGCCCGCCATCTAAAGGACTACAGCCCTGAGACGGTTTCTGAGATCACTTGGGTGCCTTCCGACCTGATACGAAAGGCCGCACGGCAATACGCAGACGCCAAACCGGCTGCGCTTCAGTGGGGAAACGCCATCGAGCACGACGTCCATGTTTTTGATGCCACTCGATCACTGGTCTGCCTCATGGCGATCTCCGGAAATCTTGAGGTGCCGGGGGGGAACATCCAGGCCCACGATCCTGATATCATGGGGCTGGGAAAATTCGTGCGGGCGGACCTTATTCCGGACAAGCGCAAGCAGATGATCGGTGCGTATCACCGCACCATTCCCAGGTTGATGACCGTTCCGCCGGCATATTTTCGAAAAGGGGTTCTCGAAGATGAGCCGTACCCGATGCGGGGGTATTACGGCATGTGCACCAATCCGCTGGTCACCTGGGCGGATAGCGAACGAACCTATGATGCCTTTAAGCGCCTTGATTTTATGGCGGTTGCAGACCTGTTCATGACCCCTACGGCGGCCATGGCCGATATGGTGTTTCCGGTGGCCCACCAGTATGAGATAAATGACATCGGTCACTACGGCATCGGGCACGGCATGATACTGGCCCGTCCCAAAATCGTGGATCCGCCTTCGGAGTGCTGGCCGGACATGAAAATCATGAATGAACTGGGAAAGCGGATATCAGAGCCCAAGTACTGGCACGACGATTTTGAAATGTTTCTGGAAGATGTGCTGGCGCCGTCGGAGCTGACCTATCTCGAGTTCGTGGACAAAGGGTATCTGAAAGGGCCTGATCGGTTCAGGCTTTATGAGAAAAAAGGATTTCGCACCCCCACGGGCAAGGTGGAATTGAAATTGAGCACGGCTGAAAAATTCAACCTCAAACCCCTCCCTGAATATACCGGCCTGCCGGAAGCGGAAGATCCGGGTTATCCGCTGATCCTGATCAGCGCCAAGAGCCGCTATTATCTGCTTTCATCTTACAGGTGGGTCAAAAGACTGCGTGAAAAGCGGCCCCATCCCCTGGTGGAAATCCATCCTGAAACCGCGGCAGGGGCCGGCATCGGGGACGGCGACGAGGTGGTGATTCGCACCCGATACGGTGAAATCATCCAGAAAGCCCGGGTTACGGATAAAATTCACCCCCGTGTGGTCAGTGCGGATCTGGGGTGGTGGTTTCCGGAAGGAAAGGCCGAAAATCAGTTTGAATGGCAGCGATCCAATTTCAACATGCTCACGGCGGTGGAAAAGGTGGGAAAGGAATTCGGAACGCCCAATATAAAGAATCTTCCCTGCTGTGTAGAGAAAAAGACCCCATAGTCGCCCCAAAAACCACTCCCTGTGGCGGTTCACGGATTCAGGGGCAGGCACTGGCTCCCTTGCCTCCAGGCCTCTGCTTTGATATAGGGATGCCATGACTGAGACAGATGCATTGAAACGGCCCGTCCTGGTGGTCGCTGCGCTGAGTGCCTTTATCACCCCGTTTATGGGATCGGCCCTCAATATTATCCTGCCTTCCATAGGCCGGGAATTCAAGGCCGATGCCGTGCTCTTGGGCTGGATGGTAACCGTTTACCTCCTGTCGTCCGCCGTGGCCCTGGTTCCCGCCGGCCGGGCCGCGGATATCTTTGGAAGGAAAAAGTTTTTTCTGGTGGGAATGGGTCTTTACAGCGTGGCGGCCCTTCTAACGGCTCTGGCCGGTTCGGTAATGCAGCTTATCCTGTGCCATGTCCTCTTAGGTTTCGGGAGCGCCCTGATGTTCGCCACCTCCATGGCCATTCTTATGTCGGTGTACCCGGCCAATGAGCGGGGAAAAGTGCTGGGAATCTCAGTGGCGTCCGTGTATGTGGGCCTGTCTGCGGGTCCCTTTTTAGGAGGGCTTTTGACCCAGCATTTTACCTGGAGGAGCGTTTTTCTGGTGAATGTTCCTTTGGGGCTGATTGTCCTTTATCTGGTCATCACCCGGCTCAAGGGGGAGTGGGCCGAGGCAGAGGGGGAGCCCTTCGATACCATGGGCGCTGTCATCTACGCGGTGGCCGTCGTATGTCTTATGTACGGCATCTCAAGCCTGCCGCAACCCCGTTCCTTGTGGCTCATTCCGGTGGGCGGTCTGGCCCTGTGGGCCTTTATCCGGAGAGAATTAAAGACCGAGTATCCTGTCTTTGAAATGGCCCTTTTCAGATCCAACCGGATTTTTGCCTTCTCCAGTTTTGCCGCCTTTATTCACTATGCCGCCACCTTTTCCATGGCCTTTTTCCTGAGCCTCTATTTGCAGCATATTAAAGGGCTCAGCCCGCAGGAGGCCGGTCTGGTGCTCATGGCCCAGCCCGTGATGATGGCTGTTTTTTCCCCGCTTGCGGGCCGGGTGTCGGACCGGATCGAACCCCGGATCGTGGCCACCATCGGTATGGGGATCACCACGCTCTGCCTGTTTCTTTTTGCCGGGTTACGGGACCATACCGGCCTGGCTGTGGTCACGGCCATGCTGGCCTTCCTTGGATTCGGCTATGCCCTGTTTACCTCACCCAATACCAACGCCATTATGGGGTCGGTGGAAAAAAGGCATTACGGCATCGCTTCCGGATCCGTGGGCACCATGCGGCTTCTGGGCATGGTGTTCAGCATGGGGGTGGCCACCCTGATCTTCTCGCTCTTCCTGGGGCATGTCCAAATCACTGAGACCGTATTTCCGCTGTTTATGAAAAGCGTCCGGACCGCCTTTCTGTTGTTCGGATCTCTGTGCCTAATCGGCACCTTCGCCTCGCTGATCAGAGGTAAGGTCCGTCCCTGAGCCGTTTCATTAAACCTTTTTCAACAAGCGGAGGGGATGTTTTGTGCCAAACTTCCCCGGGAGGACCAGGCATCCCCTTACCGGATTTTGCCCGGATCAAAAATACCGGAAAGGGGGATGGACAGTCTCACCTCCGGTTCATACCGCAGATAGGTGGGTATAGGGTATCGAATGCCCGTTTCATGGGTTTTTTCCAGTCCCTGCACCAATCCCGCCAGCTTGCCGGCATAAACGGCCATCATCATCTCATGGTCCTGACATCCCGCCCATACCCGGTCCCCGTTTCCGGGTACCACCACCTTGACGTCATGGTCCAGATAAGTCCCGACAGCCCCCTCGGTGCAGGATGCGGCCCGGCCTGAAAAAGAACTCTCAACCGGCCTGCCGTTTTCATGGGTGGCCCCGTGGATGAGCCGCATCATCTGGGCCGGATTGACATAGATAAGCACCACATCCGGTTCGACCTTGGTCCGCTCTAAAGGCGAATACACCACCACCAGGTCTTTCCCCATTTCCAGCAGACGGAATCCTTTCAGCACGCGGGCGGCGGAGGTTTCATCAGCGGCGTAATTCATCCGGGTCAAAAACTGAATTGCGCCGGTGGTATCGTTGAGGCGTTTCCAGCCGTAGGTATGATCCGCAATGGCACAACCCACATCTTCAGGGCCGAAGGCCACGGTCCATCCATAGCGACGGGTCATGGCAGCGCCCTGGCACGGGGCCATTTTGACCTTCAGGTCTCGAAGGGGCCTCCGGGCCTTGTCCGGAATCAGGGATGCGTCTTTGAGAAATTTTACGGCCACCGGCAGGGTGGACGGATTGATTAGTGCCCTTAATCTTTCACCCATGCGTATCCATTGGTCCATGGTAAACATTCCTCCTTTTCCTTTGATCAATGATCCAAAGGTTAGATAGATAGCCTGCTTTCATCTCTTGTTAGCCCCTTTTAATCCTATTTGCCCCAGCAGAAAAAGGCTTAACCCTCATCTGAGAGACGAAAAACCTTTGAATTGGGGTTGGTTCATGGCTTCGCTGGTGATTTCAAACAATTCCAGCAGGACCCCGTCCGGGGTTTCGGCCATCACGTACTTCCATGTTTCCAGATCTCGGATGGGTTTTTTGAACCGGAAGCCTTTCGCCTCCATATGCTGAACCAGGCCCGTTAGATCATCGGTCTCGATGCCCAAATGGTGCATCTTGCCGCGGCCCGGATCTCTAGGCGGCTGATCATAAAAATTGATCTTTCCCTTACCGATGGCGATCAGCACGTTTCGTGTCCCTGCCATTTCCGTATCAAATATTACCTTTGCCCCGAACATCTCCTGGTAAAAGCGAAGCGTGTTATCCATATTGACTGTGAAAAGATGCACGTGATGAAGTGTTTCCAACCATTTTCTCCTTTTTTGGGTGATTCCGTATGAAAGCATCAAAGGTAAACGGGCCTGGTTGCAAAGTCAACTCCTGTTTATTTCATCAACTGGTAGCCAGAAAAAGGCGTTTATGGTATTTGAGACTCAAGAGTCTCGGTTCACTTAACCTTTGAACCTCTGAACCCATGAACTTCCTTTTAAAAAAAATTACCATCTATACCGTTTTGATGCACAAACAGGTGGATGAAGAGACCTTTTTTGACGATCTCATGGAGACTTATTGGTTTAAGGAGACCATTGATCTTTTTTTCAATGGCGCGTATCGGCAAAAATATGAAGAGATCATAGCCGATTTTTTACACCGCAATATCCTCAGACGAAGACACGGCAAATTGTACACCACAATCAAGGCATGAAAAATGATCAAAGGGAAGAAACACATTGAGAATCTAAGGACCATTTTTCGCAATCTTTTGCTCATCGGGCTGGGCAGTCTGCTGTGCGCCGCCTCCATCAACGGCATCCTGATCCCGAAAGAATTTTACGGGGCCGGACTGACAGGAATTGCCCTGCTGATTCATTATGCGTTCCCGGCATTTTCAGTGGCCCTGGTCTATCTAATGCTGAATATCCCCATATTCGGCATGGGATGGACCTATGTGGGAAAGCGGTTTTTCCTCTACAGCATGGCGGGCATGTTGATTTTCACCGCGGCGGTGAAATGGATCCATCTCCCCATCCCTGTGGAAGACCAGATCCTGAGCGCCCTCTTGGCAGGGATTTTAATGGGGACCGGGACCGGCGTTATCCTCAAGTCCCTGGGGTCGGCCGGGGGGCTGGACATCCTTTCGGTCATCCTCTTAAAACGGTTTTCCATCCGTTTGGGATCCACCATCCTCGCTTTCAACCTGGGCGTCTTGGCCGTGGGCGCTGTACTCTTTTCCCTGGAGCGGGCCCTCTATACCTTAATCTATCTGTATGTAAATGCCCATATGGTCAACCTGATGGTCACCGGCCTGAGCCAGCGTAAGGCCGTGCATATCATTTCCCCCCAATGGGAGAAAATCTCTCAAAGCATCATGCAAGACATGAGGCGAGGGACCACCATCCTTGCGGGTCAGGGCGCCTATTCCGGAAAACCGGAGAAGATCCTCTACACGGTGATCACCTTTCGAGAGCTGGCCAAACTCAAGCGGATTATTAACCGCTATGACCCCAATGCCTTCGTGGTGGTCAGCGAAACCTTGGAAGTCATGGGCCTGCGGGTGGGAAATCAACCCCACTGGTGATACCTGGTGCCATTCCAAGGGCCGTTCGTGGCGTGAAATTGGGGTTTTGTAGCGTGTTCGGCCTTGAAGGGTCTTTTTTTCAACAGCGCTGTGGCTTTGGTGCTACCCGGGCGTCAAGGTGAGCGTTCCGCTCTGGTGCGCTTCGGCGTCAGTGCGGTTGGGCCAGGCGGGGTGGTATCGGCCGCTCAGGTAGAGGGGGAGCTGGTCCCTGTAATGGGGGCTTCTGAGCTGGCCGGATTGGCCTGTGGGAAGCACATGCAGGGATCCATCCATGTCGGAGAGGTCCACGATCAGCCGCATGGAGACCCCGTGGGTGACCCCAAAAGGTTGGGTCAGAGGGTATTGCTTTTTATTTATGGTGAGCGCGTTTCCCCCCACCTCAAAGGGCCCTAAATTGAATATACGGTCCAGGGGCTTCTTTTTCCCCAGCACATGTTCAAAGGTCAGGGCGTGGATGTCCCCCCAGTGCCACTGGGTTATGTCGTCTCCCAGCCTGTTTTTCAGCTCCGAGAAGGTCTGTCGGATGCTCAGGCCGATGATGTCCGCCATGGTTTCCTTCTTAGGGGTACCGACATTGTCGAACCAGGCTGATTCGCCCTTTGTGGTCATGGCGCTGATGGCGCGGGAAGGGAAAGCGGATGTTTTCAGGTATTCATGGAACAGTTCTTCACCCAGCTCATCTGTAAAAATATTCTCCATCATCTTTCGGTAGATCATCTCAAACAGGCAGGCCCCGGGGCTTTGGCTGTGCATGTTGAAGTCCCATCGGGAAAGGAGGTCTCGGGCCGTGGTTCCGTCCGGCCCCGCAAATCGCTGCTCCAACACCTGCATGATCCTGGGTGTTAAGTCCGCGGCGAGGGGACAGTGGATATCCTGGTGCATCTCTTTGAAATCATTGATGCAAAGCTTTTCCTTCCGGGTGAGCAACTGCCGGATGCGGCTGATCCGATCCGTGGGTTCCCAGTACCGACTGATGGGATAGGGATAATGGTCACCCATCACTTTGTTGTTGGCTGTGGCAATGAACCCGGCCTTGGGGTTGATGAGATGGGGCCTTTGTTCAAAAGGGACATACCCGTTCCACTCATACTCGCCGCTCCAGCCGGGAACGGGGAGGAGTCCGTCTCCCCGGGTCCGGATGGGAACGGTGGCACAGCACCAGTAACCGATGTTCCCCTTGGTATCTGCGAACACAAAGTTCTGTCCCGGCACCACCCAGTATCTGAGGGCCTCCTTCACCTCCTGCACATCCTGTGCCTTCATCAGGAGGGATCCGGCCTGAACCGGCTGGATGGCTTCGGTGAAGGACCATCTGGCGGAAACCGGATACGGGGACGAGGCCTTATGGGCATTGGTGACAATGGGGCCGTGACGGGTCAACAGGATCTCGGCCCGGACCGGATCTTTCCCTTTGACCCGGATGGTTTCCAGTTTGACCGTCATGTCCTCCCAGTGGTCTTTGTACCAGTATTGGCGGGGATTTTCCGGGTTGATTTTTTCCATGTAAAAGTCCACATCGTCCACCATGACGTTGGTGATGCCCCAGGCCACATGGCGGTTTTGACCGATGGGTATGCCCGGAATCCCGGTGACCGCAAATCCGGAGACATCCATGGTGGGGCAGACCAGATGCACTTCCCACCAGAACGAGGGGTTGGTCAGGGACAGGTGGGTGTCATTGGCCAGCATGGGTTTTCCGCTGACCGATTTTTCACCCGATACCACCCAGTTGTTGCTGGCCCCGGCGGCGGGGGCGGGGATGATTTCATCCACGCGGACGGCAGTTTCCAGGGCAGCCGATGCCAGGAGAGACCGGGTCTCGGCATCAGGCCCTATGATCAGCGGGGCATGATCGGGCCAGAATGGGAAGGCGTCCCTGAACTTGTCTTCGCCCACTTTTTTCAAGATTTTGCCGGCCGTCAGATCCACTTTCCACCCTGAACTGAGGGCCCAGGTGATGACCTTTACGGCGGCAATGTAATCATCCACCTCCCATGGCTCGGGCTGGTAGCGAAGCAGTCTGAATTCAACGGGGAGGCGGTCCTTATGGAGATTCAGATAGGCGTTGATCCCGTCTGCAAAGGCGCCAAAAAGGGGCGTATACCGGGCCGGCATCTCCTTGTTTACACCGGCAGCGGTGAGGGTCCTGAAATAGCGGTCTACGTTCACAAAATCCTTGCCAAGGATTTCGGAAAGCCGCCCCTGGCCCAGGCGGCGGGTGAACTCCATTTGCCACAGCCGATCCTGAGCCATGGCAAACCCGAAGGCAAAGTACAGGTCGGGCTCGTTCTGGGCATAGATATGGGGAACGCCGTAGGTGTCCCTGAGGATCTCCACTGTTTGGTGGAGGCCCGGCATCTGGACGCTCCCCGTGATCTGGGGCAGGCTCTTCTGGACAATGGACCGGAACCACAGATAGCCGCCTCCCCCTGCAATGCCCAAGAGGCACACCAGGACGACGAAGGTGATGCGTATCCATCTTTTCATAAACCGCCTCCTTATTCCGGGAACAGGCCTTTTGTCCCACAAATTCTGCGGGATTGCAAATAAATGGCTAACGACTCCAGGAATGGGTCTGGGGGCGGGGAAGCTGGGTCGCCATCAAGATGTGAATATATCGGTTGAAGCCGTCCGGGCTGTCCTGCTCGAGGGTGTCTATTTTCTCGTGAAGCCGATCCATGAGGGCCGTGTTTTGAAGCATCTCCGACGGATGCAGGCCAAAATAGCCGGAACGCTGAAGCAGGGCATAGGCCTGCTGGTCCCTTTGGGGATCTCCTGCACAGATAGATCTTTCTGGAATTGACGGTCTCTGAATGCGTCAAAAGTTTGACGCCTTATTACAGGCCAACGGTCTGCTTAAAGGGCCAAATGATCCTTCATATAGGCTAAAGGCCAAAGTGGCTCCATTCACAGCAAAAAGATCCAAAATGTTGGCATTATATTTGCAGAAATTACAGAGGACAAAAAGGTAGTCAAAATAATCCGTATGTGGACTCATTATGAATAATTGAGCAGAACAAGCGGCTGTTGAGGGTCTCGCCTCACTCTGCCTGCTGGGACTCAGCTGGCGGTGCTATGGTGACCGGATGTCCCTACCGGACAAGTGCCTCCTGATGTCCCTGTTCCTGCTCTCTTTGACCGAAGCCGTGATCGTTATCACCCGTGGGAATAGGGTCCATGCCCTCAAAGGGGGTGTGGGACTGGGCGAACGCTTCTTTTCGGCCATCTCTATGGGATTGAAGTCAATATGGATTTTACCGATGGAATGTTTGATCATGAGTTCCGCAACACTCATGGCGCTCAGGAAAACCTCATTTGCCCGAGGCTCCAGCTCGTAGCGCCTTTTCTGATTCAATCCCCTATATTTTCCACGCTACTTGTTGTATAAGACTGCGGGGGTCAACCCCAAAATTCAGTAACAGGGTAAAGTTAGTTTTGTGAAAAGGAGATAAAGGGATATCATGACAAGGATCGGCATTATTATTTGTGATCGGTACCGCCGGTGTGCGGGCGGGAAGTGCCTTCGGGCCATGAAGAATCGGGAAGGGGCGTTCAGCAGGTATGCGGATGCGGACGTGGAATTGGTGGGGTATACCACGTGCGACGGGTGTCCCGGCGGCAACATCGAATATGCGGGCGATGAGATGGTGAAAAACGGCGCAGAGGTGATTCATCTCGCCACGGGCCTGGTGGTGGGGTATCCGCCCTGTCCCTATATGGATACCTTCAAGGCCTTTTTGGAAAAACGCTATGGGATCCAGGTGGTTGTGGGAACTCACCCCATACCGACAAAGTACTTAGATATGCACACGCATCTAAAGACATGGGAGGATCCCCGATGGGAGCCGCTCATTGCGCCCACCATGAGTGACGAAGCCACCCGGGCGAGTTACGAGTAAATATAGCCATTCCCGACTATGCTTACGCACGTGGTTTGACCGGTCATCGGCCCCGGCGGTGAGGACCGAATGCGGTAGCTGGCATAATAGTTGCTTAATTCTCCCCTATTACGCTATCTTATGCGGCAGTATCGCCCGGGTGAATGCCCTACATTTGGGAGATTCCCTGTAGCTTGTCGGAGCGAAGCGTAGATCCCGACCTGTCGGGGCTACAGGGTTCTTCAATTCGGTGGCCGGCCACGGGCTTCTTCAGGTTCATGCCGGACCCAGAGGAGGCATTATGGGGAACTCTTTTTAATGGCCGCATTCGGGTCCCGGCGGTTTTCTTATAAGACAAGGGCCATTGTTTTGGTGAGCTGCCTCTACCTGATAGCCCTGGCGGTCCTGATCAGGATCGGCTTGAGCGGAGTCGGCCCCCTCGTCTTGGTGGGGGTGTGCTTTTTGTGCGCTGTTCTTTTCGGTCTTCGGGGGGGAATGGCCACCATTTTTTTCAGC
>JAWLET010000053.1:0-12217 GCA_041685955.1 Desulfobacteraceae bacterium
GTCTTCCACCTGATTCTGGATTTCCATGATCCGCTCCAGGTTCCTTCTGCTCCGGGCCAGGGCCTTCTGCCAATCCTTGTCAGAGAGCACCTTTAAGTGTCTCTCTAAAATGTTCAATGAGCCGGACAAGACAGAGACAGGTGTTTTCAGCTCATGCGAGAGGTGGTTGATGACCTTGTCCTTGGCCCGGTTCATGCTGATCACTTCCCGGTACGCCTTCTTCAATTCCTCGGAAAACCTGGCATTTTCAATGGACAGGGCCACGGTGGCCGCTACCATGTTCAAGAGTTCCACATTGGCCTGATCAAATGCCTCGTCCTTTTTGTTGATGGCGCACAGTACCCCGATAATCCGGTCTTTACTCCGTAGAGGGACCAGTAGAAGGTTTCGGGTATGATACCCGAGTTTTTTATCTCTCTCCCGATGAAGTGCGCGGTTTTCGGTGGTATCGGAGACGATAACAGGCTCACCGGTCCGAATCACCTCGCCGGCCACGAGCTCGTCCAAGGGGAACCGAATCTCCTTTATCCTTTTTTGGGTGTCCGTATCATCGTATGCCGCACCCATAAAAAACAGCTCCCCCTTTTCCTCGTCCAACAAAATGACCAGTGCGCCTTCCGTTACAAGAAGTTGTTTTACTTCACTGGTGATATAATCAAGCAGGTCCTCCAGGTCAGGGTATTCCGGAAGGGCCATACTGATTCTGAGTACCGCCTCGTTGTTCCGGGCAATCTCTTTTTCATGGGTAATGTCCCTTAAGATGACGATCTCGCCGGCCGGTGCATCTTCATCCTCGGCATAGACCCGCCCCTTCATCACCACGTCCAGAATGCGGCCGTCCTTGGTGAGTCGTCTGGTTTCATGCCGCAAAATAATCTTCTCCTCCAGCAGCCTTTTGATCATCTCGCCTGTTTCTTCTGCCAGTTCCGGAGGCGTATAGGGAATTGTTTTTCCACGAAGCTCTTCCAGGGTCCAGCCAAAGGTCTCTGTAAAAGAGGGATTCAGGTAGTCCACACGACCGTCCAGGGTGAACACCACGATGGGGTAGGGCACAAAATCCAGAAGCGTCCGCAACCGTCTTCCGGATTTCCGAAGGGCATGTTCAGCCTTTTTCTGTTCAGTGATATCCTGAAGGGTTTCCACGGCACCCGTAATATGGCCCTTATCATCCTTGAGCGGCGAGGCTGTAAAAAAGAGCCACTTGGGCTCCCTCCTCAGATCCCGGAACAGTGCGGAGGCTTCATATCCGCCTTCGGTGATCAATGATTTTCGCTCTCTGCCGCCATAATACCTGGAGATTTCTTCTTCAGGAGCTTCATCCACGATCAAATCCGCCATGGTGGGTCTCTCGGTGGGGTAAAAACACATCCACTGCTTGCTGGTGCCTAAGATTTCCCGGGCAGAGATCCCTGTCAGATTTTCATAGGCCTTGTTGACGTGGGTAACAATGTGGTTTTCATCGATGACAAACGTGGGAATCGAGGTCTCCTGAAGGATCTGAGACAGCTCATTTTCACTTTCCTTGAGCCGGGTTACCTCCTTCTCCGAGCGAGCCACCTTGGCTTCCAGTTCTCTGATCTTTTGTGTGAGCTCCTCATAACTGGGTTTTTCGGGCATGTGCGTCCTCCGGGTCCGTGGGATTCGTGATCACTAAAGGCACCTATTGATACCCTGTACCAAGAGATTTTTCAAGCCCTGTTTGTGTTTGTTTGGGCATGAGGTTGTGTTTGACACCTTCTCTTGATTGCCATATACTCAGGCCGCAAACCTCAAAAAAAATAGGGAGAGAGGCAGGGATTGGCAGTGCAGTGCCCGAAAAGGGCTCAACAAAAATGAGAGAGGAGCGATAGCGGACAATGAAATGCCCACACTGTGAAAAGGAATTGCCCGGGGTTGCGTGCCCAAATTGCGGTGAGACAGTCATTGAAGGCGCGAACTACTGCATGTATTGTGGAGCGTCCATGCGAGAAGATATACAGACACCTGTGAGTGAAGGTATATTAGGAGATGATGACGAGCTGGATCTGGAAAACAGGGTATTGTGTCCTGATGGAACCTGTACAGGCATCATCGTCAACGGCAGGTGCACCGAGTGCGGAAGAAGAGAAGGGGACTATCCAGAAGCAGAAACAAAAGCAGAGGATGAGGCAGAAGACGGGGCAATCGACGACGACGTAGAACAGAATTCGGCGGAAAAATGATGAGGATTTGGAATGTATGAGTTGAAAATCATTTCCAATTTCGCCGCCGCCCACCAGCTCAGGGAATTTCAAGGAAGATGTGAAAGGCTCCACGGGCATAACTGGAAGATCGAGGTCCGGGTGAAGGGAGCTGCCCTGGGGGAGGACGGTCTGCTGGTGGATTTCAGGAAGATAAAAGAGGAAACCCAAAAGGTGCTGGACGAGCTGGATCACCGGTTTTTAAATGAACTGCCGCCCTTTTTGACCTTGAATCCGTCCTCTGAAAACATCGCCCGCCATATTTTTGAATCTCTGGCCCCCAAATTTAATGACGGAAACGTCAGGATCAGCAGAGTCAGCGCCTGGGAATCGGAGTCCGCCTGTGCCACTTATACCGGGATTGTGGATGCATGATGGTTGATGTGGCCGTTGATTAAGCGTCCAGAGATAGGAATTGGATGGGTGGAAGGCATTTTAGAAGGGGCCGGGCTATGATATTTGTCAAAAAGGTAAAATGATGCCAGATGAAGATATTCGCCTTTATCCCTGCAAGATATGACTCAAGTCGCTTTCCGGGAAAACCGTTGGCCCTCATTTCCGGCAAGCCCATGATTCAGCATACCTATGAACGGGCCCTGGCATGCCCTGACCTTGAGGGGGCCTTTGTTACTACAGATGATGATCGTATCGCCCAGTGCGTGGACGAATTCGGGGGCAGGGCCGTGATGACGGCGAATACCCATGAATCCGGCACCGATCGCATTGCCGAGGCCGCCCAGAAGATGGAGCTGAACACCGATGATATCATCGTCAACATCCAGGGGGATCAACCGCTGTTTGACCCCTCTGTGATTTCCGAGATGACCCGGCCCCTTATGGAGGACACTTCCCTGCCCATGAGCACCCTGAAGTGGAAAATCAGAGACCCGCAGGAAATTGAAAACCCTAACCATGTCAAGGTGGTTACGGATAAAAAGGGGCTCGCGCTTTATTTTTCCCGCTATCCCATCCCCTATTGCCGGGATGAACCATGTGCAGATGCTCATTTCAAGCACCTCGGGTTTTATGCATTTCGCATGTCATTTTTATCCACGTTCACGATCCTTCCTCGTGGCGTGCTGGAAGGGCTGGAAAAGCTGGAACAGTTACGGGCACTGGAGCATGGTTACAGGATCAAAGTCATTGAAACCTACCATGATTCCATTGAGGTAGATGTGCCCGAAGATGTGGGAAGAATTGAAAAATGTCTCTCCCGTGGAGGGGAGTCAGGACGGTGAGTGGGGTCACGGTGGCGCCTGTTCGTAAAGTGTGGAGATTGTGCCCGCCCATGCCCCACTCTTCTCCCCTTTCCCGCAAAACCGGCGTGACAGCACTCCAGGCCCAACTCCTTTTCAATCGTGGGATTTCCGATCCCGATACGGCACGCACCTTTCTCTCTCCCACCCTGTCGCAGATAGCCGATCCCATGGAGATGAAGGGAATGCGGGCTGCGGTAGGCAGCCTGTTGGATGCCGTAGATAACCATAAAAAAATCACCATTTACGGCGACTACGATGCAGACGGCCTTACGGCCACTGCGCTGCTCTGTCATTTTTTTGCAGATATTGACATCCAGGTGGATACTTATGTGCCGGACCGGCTTACCGAAGGGTATGGACTCAACCCCGACGCCATCCGCCACATCGCGCAAAGGGGGACCGGTCTGATCATTACAGTGGATTGCGGCATCTCTGCGCTGGAGGAGATCGCTCTTGCCAAGCATCTGGGGATGGATGTGGTGGTCACCGACCACCATCAAATGAGGGGAGAAATCTCACCAGCCTGCCCTGTCATCAACCCCCACCAACCCGGATGCGGGTTTGAGTATAAGGCCCTATCCGGTGTGGGTGTGGCTTTCTTCCTTACTGTGGCCGTGCGGTCTGCCCTTCGGAAGCGAGGGTGGTTCACACAACGACCCGAACCTGATCTCAGGGAATATCTTGATCTGGTGGCACTGGGCACTGTGGCGGACCGGGCGCCCCTGATGGGACAGAACCGGATACTGGTGCAAGGCGGCCTGAGATATATGACCCACTCCCGGTGGCCGGGCCTCCGGGCATTGATGGCCGTATCTCATGTGGAGAGTTCTGAGATCTCTTCCGAAGACCTGGCATTCAGACTGGCGCCCCGGCTCAATGCCCCGGGCAGGCTGGGACATGCCGGGGATGGGCTTAAGCTCCTAACCGTGAACGACACGGCTCAGGCGCAAACCCTGGCGAGGCAACTGAATCGGATTAATTTACGACGCCAAAAGATTGAACAGGAAATCCTCTCGGAGATTGAGGAGAAGGTGAGTGGACAAGACCTGGTAGACCATCGGCGGACCCTCTTGCTTGCCGGAGCAGGCTGGCACCAGGGGGTTCTCGGTATTGTTGCGTCCCGGCTGGTGGACAGATTTCATCGGCCGGTCCTGGTGTTCAACATCACCGATGGTATGGCCACCGGATCCGGAAGGAGCATAGACGGATTCAACCTTTTCCAGGCCCTTCGCCGTCATGCCCACCTGTTTGAACGGTTTGGCGGGCATACCCACGCAGCAGGACTACGCCTGGAGACGGGTAATCTGACTGCATTTGAAAAAGGGCTTGAGGCGTGTGCCTGGGAAATGCTCTCAGATGAAAACCTGGTTCCGGTCATTCGTGTGGATGCCCAGGTTCAACTTGAGGATATTAATCCGGAGCTAATTGAACAGGTGACGGAACTGGCCCCGTTCGGTGAAAAAAATACCGAACCCGTTTTCATGGCCAGTTCAGTGGAAGTGCTTGAATCCCGCGTGGTGGGGGAACGCCATCTCAAAATGAGAGTAAGGCAGGGGAGGCGCACGCTGGATACCATCGGATTCAGAATGGGTCACATGAAGCCGCGGCGAGGGGCCCGCCTGCACCTTCTGTTTTCACCCGAATATAACCGGTGGCAGGGACGTGACAGACTTCAACTCAGGCTGGTGGATTTGAGACCCCCGGCGGCAGCCTGGTACGACTAATCCTTGAAGATTTCCCCGGCAAGCTCGATATCCTCGGGGCAGAAAATGAAGAGTGACTTATCCCCGTTGGGGAGGGCTGAGCCGTAAACATAGTTGATATTGATCCCTTCCTCCCCGAATTTTTCCGCCATACCGGCCAGGGTGCCCGGTTTGTTGTCGATCTCCAGGGCAATAACCGGCATAATGTCAAAGACGTACCCTTGGGTGGAGAGGAGATCGATGGCCTGGTCCGTGTTGTCCACCAGAAGCCGGATGAGTGCGTAATCTGCGGAATCCTTTTTCATGGAGCCGTAGCTGGCAGCCGGCGCCACCCGTTTGAGGGATTTTCCCCGGGCCTTGAACAGTTCCTGAACATATTCGGAGGCATCCTGGATGGTGAGGGCATCGATATTGATGCCGGCCTTGGACAAGAGCGTGGTCAGCTTTCCCAGCTCGCCGGGGGCATTGACCAGAAAAAGGGATATTTCGGTTCTTACCATCTCATCTCTCCTGGTTTATAATCACTCATATTCAGTCTTATAGTTCTTGAAATATCTCAAGAAGTCGGAATCTGTGGAAAGGATCAGGGACGTTTTCTTGTCCACCGCCTTTTCATACACATCCAGTGATTTCAAAAAGGAATAAAACAGAGGATCTTTGTCATATGCCTTGGCATAAATGGCGGTGGATTTGGCATCGGCCTTTCCCATGACCTCCTGTGCCTTCCGGTAGGCCTCCGACCGGATCTTCTTCAGATCCTTTTCCTGGTTCCCCTCGATCTTGCGGGCCTCACCCCGTCCCTCGGACCTGAATTTTTCTGCGATCTGTTTCCGCTCTGCGATCATCCGCTGGTATACCGAATCACGGACCTGCTCCACATAATTGAGCCGTTTTATCTGAACATCCACCAGTTCAATGCCGAAATCCTTCAATTTGGGCTGGGCCTGTTCCAGGACTTTTTTCATAATCAGACCTCTTCCCGTATTCACCGTCCCAAGTGCCCGTTCGTCCTGAACATGCCCCACGCCCACCTCAAAGGTGTCCAGTTCGCGGTTGCTGTTGCGAACCGTTTCCAGCAACGAATAGGAGGTGATCAGATTGCGTACGGCCGGATCAATGATATCGTCCAATCGACTCATGCCCCCCATCACACTGGTGGCGGTCTCAAAGAACTGAAGGGCGTCGACAATTCTCCAGCGGGCGAAGGTATCCACATAAATAAAGGTCTTGTCCAGGGTGGGAACCTGACCTGCATCGCCGTCCCACTCCAAAAGATTTTTGGGAAACACGTTGGCGTTTTGGATGATGGGGATTTTGAAATAAAGACCGGGCTCGGTCTTGGGTTCACCTATGGATTCACCAAACTGGGTGATCACCACCTGTTCGGTTTCATCAATGGTATAGGCGGCGGAATATACGATAATCAGAAGAATAACAATGGGAATAATCAGGATCTTGAATTTCATTTTTTACCTCCTTCCGGTATACCCATGTTGAGCAGGGGGAGGAAGTTTTTCTGGTCTGCATCCACGATATACTTATCACCCAGTTTGGGCAGGATCTCCTGCATGGCCTCCAGATACAGACGTCTCCGGGTCACATCTTCAGCCAACACATAGGCATTGTACCGGTCCAGAAACCTTGCCGCATCACCCTCTGCGCGGTTGATCCGGTCCAGGGCATATGCCTCGGCTTGCCTAATGGTCTTTTGCGCCTGACCCCTGGCAGTCGGGATTACCTTGTTGTAGGCCTCCCTGGCTTGATAAACCATACGTTCCTTTTCCTGAACCGCCTGATTCACCTCATTAAATGAAGGCTGGACCGGTTCGGGAACATTGGTCTTTTTCATTTCCACGGTCACCACCTTAATCCCGGTGTCCGCCTCATCCAGCAGGTCCTGCAGCAATACCTCGGTCTTGAGCGCAAGGGCTTCGCGCTTACTGATCACCTCGTTGATACTGCTGTCCCCCACCACGAGACGCATGCTGGCCTCGGACAGATCCCGGAAGGTTTCGGTGACGTTGTGAACCTTGAACAGGTAATTGTAGGGGTCTTTGACCCGGTACTGAACAATCCAGGGAACCACGGCCACATTCAGATCCCCGGTCAGCATCAAAAATTCGTTTTGGTAGGAGGAATCGGGCGTGTATCGGGTTCTTACTCCGGCGTCAATGGTCCTGAAGCCGAATTCCTCTTTGAATACATACCTCACCCTGACCTTGTGCACATTCTCGATCCCGGTGGGCAGCTTGAAATTGAGTCCGGGCTGGGTGGTTCGGACAAACTTTCCAAAGCGCTGGACCACCCCCACTTCATCAACACCGATGGTGTAAAAACAACTCCACCCCAAGAAAAGGAGAATGATGATGACAATGACAATCCACCACCCGCCCGGAAATTTGCCTCTTGCCCCCTTGATCTTTTCAAAGATGTCATCCAGGTTGGGAGAGGGCCCGGAAGGACCCCCGCCTGTGCTCTTTTTCTGCTGCTGTAATTTATCCCAGTCCCAGGCCATTGAATCTCTCCTTACCGTATTGAGGTCCTCTTGTGTAGTACGTGGGTCCTTGCTTTCAATTTCGCACCCCTGACATAAAATTATTTATTATATCAGGAGGGGGCGAAAAAGGCAATATGTTAAAGCATATAGAGAAAAAAAACCAACGTCAAGGCCTAATGACAAATTTCCAGCCCTTTTCTTGACTTATTCTGAGGGGTTCATTACTGTCATACGGGAGGGTTGAGGACAGTCTTTAAAATCTATGAGATCCGGACAAGGTATACTCCGACGCTTTATCTTTTAGAGGCACTTTAGATGTATCGTTTATTCAGATACTTGAGCATCCTGTTCCTGTTGGGTTTCATGATCCAGATGGGTGTGGAGCGGGGCGTTTGCGGGGAAGCATCAAGTAAAAGTGCGGACCCACGCCCCCCTGAGCACTCCGTCGGGGGCGAACAAACCGGATGGAATCCCGGAGCATGGCTGGCTTCATTTTTTCGAGATCACATTTCAGCAGTGGATGGCGACAAATGTCCCAGTATGCCCACCTGTTCCGCGTACAGTATACAGGCCTTTGAGAAACATGGCTTTTTTATCGGGTGGATCATGACCGTGGATCGATTGATTCACGAAGGAGGGGAAGCCAGTGTTTCTCCTCTGGTTCATCAAAACGGCGCCGTCAAGATCTTTGATCCGGTTGAAAGCAACGACTTCTGGTGGTATCAGGGTGAGGGGCACACGGATGATTAAGAAATCATGCGCTTTGATGGTGGGGATGGTGCTCCTGTTTTTTGGGATCCCTTCCGCTTTTTCAGAGGAACGGGTCATACACAGTAACGATCAACTACAATATGCCCATAAGCTCATGGAGGAAGAGGCCTATGGCCGGGCCGTCACCGAGCTTGAACGGTTTATCCATTTTTTTCCTGATGACAGCGAGGTCCCCCTGGCCCGCTACCTGATCGGTGTCTGCTATCTCAAGGAAGCGGACTATGAGAGGGCCATAGACCATTTCTCCCACATCTTCCGCTTGGATCCCGATGGCCCTTTTGCCGGTAAGGCCCTGTTAATGACAGGTGAGTCCTATTACGAGCAGGGGGCGCCCGCCGAAGCCGGACATTATTTCATGGAGGTCCTGAAGCAGTACAGCTCACCCAAGCTGCGAAACGCAGCCCAATACCGATTGGGATGGGCCCGGATGATGGAAAATAGATGGAAAGATGCTTCCCAGGCGTTTGAGCAGGTGGAACAGGGGAGTCCTTTGTATGAAAGTGCCCAGGGACTCTCAGATGCGAGTCTGAGAGGAGAACTGCTTCCCCAAAAGGAACCGGCATGCGCGGGGGTCATGGCTGGAGTGCTTCCGGGCCTCGGGCACGCCTATGTATCGAGATACAAAGATGCTCTGGTCGCATTTCTCTTAAACGGACTCTTTATCTGGGCCACGGTGGAGTCCTTTCATCAGGATCATTACGTGTTGGGCGGGATTCTGGGATTTCTGGAGGTGGGGTGGTATACAGGCAATATCTACAGCGCCGTCAATGTTACCCACAAATGGAACCGCAAGGTGAAAACCGATTTCAAAAAGGGGCTCAAAGACCGTTTCGAGCTCAAGCTTCTCGCCGCTGACAAGGGGCCTGCCGGTCTGATGCTGAGTTTTACCTTTTAGGATGCACACAAAAGATAAAAATCCTTAGTGACTTTGCGCCGTTGCGCGAGGCTGAATGTTTTGAACCCGCTCTTCGCTTTTGATGAGACAAAGCTATTTTGATGTTACCGTGGAAATTATTCGGTGGTGCTTGACATCCGTGTCTGCCAACCCCTAAAATCACTTTAGCGTTTTCAGTGCGGGTGTCAAACGGGGATTGGGATTTCAACAGGCGCGTTTTAGGAATATAAGAGATGAGGAAAGGGGAAAGAGGCCATGAAAGATCGCAAAGAGGATAAAGGACGCAGGCTTGTTTTTCTTATTTTTGCGGTGGTACTGGTGCTGGTTATTTTTATAATTGTCACCATGTGGACCAACTCCAAAATGCCTGAACCGCTTGCCCTGGAAAAATCGGATACGGATGTGAAGGGGGCCACATTTATCCGGGCCAATCAAGGGCTGATCAAACAGATGGCCGACAACTGGCTGCCCAATGATATGTTCTGGCCCACCGTGCTTCTGGACAACATGCCCAGCTTTCAGATCGGGGAACTGGAGGTGGTCCGGTACAACGTCCGGGTCCTGAGGGATGACCTTTCCCGTCTGAGGACCACGGATAAGCTCGATCCTTTGGCCGAAGGGGCCTTTACCGCCCTTTCCAACGATCCCTATAAATGGTGGTTCCCCTCGGCAGAAAGCAAATGGGAACAGGGTTATGAGAATCTGGGGATGTTTTATGAAAATCTGTTGACAGGAAAGTCCCACTTTTATCCACGGGCAGACAACCTGATTCAGCTTTTAAATGAGTATGCCTCTCTCATGGGCGGGGTCAATACCCGGCTGATCAACGCCCCCAGACGGGGGGGAGAAATTCTACCCATCAATGGGGAGATCAAAATCGGCCAGGAGGAACCCCAGCTGATAAAAATCAATATTCCATGGCATAAGATCGATGACAATTTTTATTATGCAAAGGGGGTTGCATACGCCCTCCATGAATCGTTTAAGGCCATCCGGATCGATTTTATCAAGGTATTGAGGGATAAAAATGCCGTGGAATTGACGGATAAGATTATTGAAGATCTGCGCCGGTGCGATTTCGAGCCCTGGATTGTATTTAACGGCTCTCCGGATAGTATATTCGCCAATCATTCCCTGAATCTCTCGGGCGTGTTCAATGACGCCAGGCAGAAGATCTATTCCCTCACCGTGGCCCTGTCCCAGGGATAGGTGGATTTCTGATTGGTGATTTTCGATCGCCGATTTCCGATTTGGGAGTTAAGACGTCAGCCTTTTATAGAACCCCGAGATATCGGGAATTCCCGCTGATTGCATAAATGAAAACGCTTGATACCATCCCGGTCCGCATAGATATTGACGACGTCAAGGCCAAACTCAGAAATGGCGACTGGGATATGGTTCAAAGACTCCTGGATCAAGAAACTCCTTTGATCCGGCCCAAAGCGGTGTACAGGATAGCCTCGGTCACAGACACCCATGAAGATGCCCTGGATGTGGATGGGGTTTTGCTGAAAAGCCGCGTGTTGAGGCGACATGTGGACAAGGGGACCCGGGTGTTTCCATTTGTGGTCACCATCGGAAACGGACCGGACCAGCGGGCCGACGCATCGCAGGATCTGCCGGAAAAGTTCTATGTCGATACCATTCAAAACCTGGCCCTGACCAGGGCCCGTGTATACTTGACGGATCACCTAAAAAGACGATTCCCTGCGGATCACCTTTCCCACCTGAGCCCAGGCTCCATAGCGGACTGGCCCCTTGAGGCGCAACAGCCACTGTTCTCCCTCCTGGGGAGTGCTCCCGATCGTATCGGCGTTCAATTGAACGATCACTTTATCATGTCTCCTATAAAATCGGTGTCCGGCATCTTTTTCCCCACACACACCCCCTTTCATTCCTGTCAATTGTGTCCCCGAGACCCCTGCCAGGGGAGAAGGGCGGAATATGACAGGGACCTGGCAAGGGAATACCGGATAGAATGCTCTATCGAGTTGGTTACAGCCATTTTTTCCGTTTGAAATAAAAAAGCATGACCAAACAGATGAGCACGACAATGCCCCAGACCATGGGATATCCCCAGAACCATTTCAGTTCAGGCATGATTTCGAAATTCATTCCGTAAATGCCGGCAACAAACGTCATGGGGATAAAGAGGGTGGCGATGATGGTCAGGACCTTCATGGTCTCGTTCATGCGGTTGCTGACAATGGACAGATAGATGTCCAGCATGCTGGAAACCATATCGCGAAAGGTTTCCACCGTGTCCATGACCTGAATGGTGTGATCGTAGACGTCCCGCAGGTAAACCCGTATATTTTCCTGAACCAGTCCGGAGTCCTCGCGTTTCAGGGCGCTGATCACCTCCCTGAGGGGCCAGACCGATTTGCGCAAAAAGATCAACTCCCGCTTGAGATCGTGAATGCGCTGCATGGTGGACGGGCCGTTGATACCCGTTGACCATATCTTTCAGTGTCAAAGGGTGCAGGTCATACTGCCGCCCGATTTTTTCAATCAGGTCGACCTGGTACGTCCCGTCAAAATTGATCCAGGTGATGCCGTTAGGCATCTTCTCGAAAAGGGATGGGTCTATGGCCTCGAAGTCGGCTTCCTTGAGTTCCTCTGAATTGTACTGTACGAGGAGATCATCAGCTCCCAAGGTTATAATGCCGTCGCAATGGCCTTTTGGGCGGCTTTCTCCTCCCAGACCGTGATGAGGTATTGCTTTTTTTCTTCAAATTTGGCGGCCTGCTCCTCCACCAGGGCCTCGGCCTCCCGGGAAGACATGTCCCAGGTTTGTCGCACAAAAGAGGCCACCCGGGCGTAATACAGGGGGGTCATCACATCCAGGAGTTTCATTCGGTTGATCTCCCACA
>JAWLET010000054.1:0-12143 GCA_041685955.1 Desulfobacteraceae bacterium
AATCCCAAGATACCCTGAACCTGTTGCAGCACGGGGATAAGCCCGCCTTTTTTGGGTTTGTAGGTGGACAAGATCTCATCGATTTTTTCTTTTGCATCTTTTTTCTCCTCTTCCTCGAGCAGCTTTAAAAACGCCTCTGTTACCTCCTCGGGATTGCTGGGGGGCACCTGGGTCCCGATACCGCCGGCCTTGGGGAGCGATTCCAAGAGACCTCCGCAATGCTCCAAAAGGGTTCGGTGATGGTAGTTGAATGCGGTCCAGCCCGGTCGTCTCAAAGGAGATCGAACGTCTCTGGGGCCTGGAACGCCCAGCTTCTGAGGATCCGTAATGGGCCTTTGAATCCCTCCGCTTTCCAAGCGATCATAGGTGATCCCATCGAGTTGGGGCACCACGGACAGGATCTCCTTTTCCCAGATTTCCTGGGCAGACCATTCCGGCCACGACAGACCCAGTCGGTTGGCCAACTGCGTAAAGATCCATATCTCCGGTTTGGCATCACCAGGGGGAGGGACTGCATATCGCACTCGGCTGACCCTTCTTTCGCAGTTGGTATAGGTACCTTCCTCTTCAGACCAGGCAGCTGCCGGCAGGACCACATCCGCATATTCAATGGTTTCATGGTTCAGAATGTCTTGTACGATCAAAAAGTCCGTGGATTTTAGGGCGTCGTCGATGTTGGGCATGACTGGTGTGGCCAGTGCCAGATTTTCGCCCACGCAATACAGGACCCGAATCTTGTCTTGTTTCTCAGTGCTGCTCAGGTTGTGAATCATGTCGGGAAATCCAAGGCCCGGCTCAGGATTCAGCGAGGTATGCCATGCTTTTTCAAAAGATATGCGGGAGTTTTCGTCGTCCACTGGTGCAAAACCCGGCAGAAAACCCGGCAGCAGGCCCATATCACAGGCCCCTTGAGAATTGTTCAAATCACCGAGATAATTGACGCCGCCGTAGGACCTGCCCAGATTTTCCAGGATTTCCTGGAGGGCCACAAATGTTCTGGCAAAAGAAGCGACCTTGGAGCCGTATACCAGCATGGTCGGTTCCTCTGAGTCGAGTATATCCACTGCAGCGAGGATATCGTCGGCCGCAAGCCCAGTCGTTTCCGTCACCTCAGCCATGTTGAAGTTCTGAGTGCTTTCTCGAATATCTTCAGGGCATTTTCGTCCGCGTTTTATGAGTTGGTGCATCATCCCGTTAATCAAAACAGACTCGGTACCTTCTCTCAGCAGGAGATGCGTGGTGGCGAACGTACTGATCTTTGTGGGCCGTGAATCCACCACAATGAGCCGGCATCCGTTTTGGGATGCCCGTTTCACAAATGTTCCGGCGACCGGGTTTTCTTCAGTGATGTCACTCCCGATAAGGATAATCCGTTTGGCCCCTTCCAGTTCGACCAGGGGATTGTTCAGTCCGCCGGCCCCAAGCGGGGAGGCCAGATTATTGGTCCCTATGCCGGCTCTAAACAGCTTCTGCATGGTGTAAAGGGCCTCATTTGTAGACTTTGCCGAACATATACCCGCGATGGCATCAGGGCCATGCTTTTCTTTTGCCTCTTTGATCTTGTCAGCGATCAAATCCAGCGCTTCCTCCCAGGAGGCCCCTCTGAGCTCTCCATTCTTGCGGATCATGGGACGGGTGAGGCGTTCCGGGCTCTGCACGAAATCGTACCCGAAGCGGCCTTTCACGCAAAGCCTTCCGTGGTTGGGCTCGGCTCCTTCCACGGCCGAGACCTTCATGATGGTGTCATTTTTGATGTGCAGGTCCAGCTGGCATCCCACCCCGCAATAGTAACAGGTGGTACGGACGTGCCTGGCCTCCCACGGCCTGATTTTGTACCGGCTCTTCGTTTCCACCAGGGCGCCTACCGGGCAGGCCTGAATGCACTGGCCGCAGAATACACACTCCGAGCGATCCAGAGAGCCGTCTCCCATGGCAACGATCTTGGCCTCGGCTCCACGAAAGCCATGAGAAATAGCATTGTTGACCTGAATGCTGTTGCAGGCCTCCACACACCGGCCGCAGAGGATGCATCTGGAGGAGTCGCGGACAATAAGCGGACTTGCGGTTTCCATCGGGTATTCCGTGGATGACCTGACCAGTCCGTCGGTGTCCACTTGATAACGATACGCATAGGCCTGGAGTTTACAGGCACTGTGTGCCGGACACAGCTCCGTGCTTTGGTCGTATCGTTCCACCTCTCGTTGAAAGTCGGTCCAGTCGTCAGAAGCCTTTTTGGCCACTGCGCAATTGTGATTGCCGGATTGCAACAAAAGGGCCAGCACCGTTTGTCGGGCCTCTTTAACCGGGGGGGAATTGGTATGGACGAGCATATTGTCCCCAGCCGGCGCCGAACAGGAGGGCGCCAGTGCACGGGCCCCCTCAATCTCCACCAAGCACACACGGCAGGCGCCGGTGGGAGTGGTCCCCTCCAAATAGCATAATGTGGGAATGAATATCCCGTTGCGTCGTGCCACTTCAAGGATGGTCTCTCCGGGGGTGAATGCCAATTGACGACCATCTATGGTAATTGTATGTTCTGACATTTTTGTTCTCCGAGCCTGACCCCTAACTTTCAGCTCCTGCATTATGTTCGGATTTTGTGTAGCAGATGAGGCCGCAATTGAGGCACCGCTGGGCTTCGTTTCTGGCCGCCGGTTCACTCAGTCCCGGCCATGGCTTTGGAAAAATCCAGGCCCCTTCACTGTCTCCCTCTACATCCACTGCAGGGGGCTGTTCCCTATTCAGTGGTTTGACATCATGAACCTCCGTAACATCCAGGATCGAATCCGCCTCACATACCAGGTTGTCCATGGAAGCAATATCTTCCTCAGTAAAATGGGAATGAATCGCCCTGCTGAGTCGCCTGCCTGAGAGAATGGACTTGACCACCGCCGAAGAATCACTGAGTCTTCCGGGTTCCGGTGAGGTGAACACACCGTTTTGTCCCTTTTGGGGAAAGGTACGGAAGGTCTCCAGGGTCCGCCATTTACTGACTTCATTTGAGTCCTCATCACCGTTATCGGTCACAAACGCCAGTTCGGGCAAACGGGCCCCTGGAAAAATGAGGGCGTCCACGGTCAGCGTGCTTGTCTCTATGGCGCCCGGCAGCCGGGGATCGGTGGTTTCAATCCCCATGCGCTCCAGCCGGTTCCCGGTCCCGGCCAGAAAGGCAACCGTTGTGCCGGCAAGGACTTGAATGCCCTGGGCCTGGAGGGCCTTGGTATCCTTGAACTCCTGGGGAAGGTCCCTGAAGTCCAGTTTTGACACGATGGTAACCCGTTTTGCTCCCTGTTCCCGACAGGTGTTGGCCAATTCAAGTCCCTCGGAAAGATTGTGAACAATGACCACCTCTTCTCCCAGGTCGATTTTTTCACCTCGGTCCATGGCCTCCCATAGATCCAACAGCAGGAAAAAACCGTTGAAAGGGAGATCAAACCCTTTGGCTTCCGGCCGCAGGATTTTTCGACTGTCAATTCCCCCTGATGTCAAAACCACGGCATCATAGTCCTCTGACAGCAGGCTGCCCGGGGTAAAATCCTCTCCCATGACCGTTTGGGTCCTTGCTTCCACTCCCATGTTCAAAATGCCTTGGATTTCATGGTCCAGGACCTCTCTCGGCAGCCGATCCTCCGAAATGACATACCGTAAAATGCCGCCCAGTTCGGGTTTGGCCTCGAATATGACGGGTTGGTATCCCAGCCGGGCCAGGTAATAGCTGACGGTGAGGCCTTCAGCGCCCCCACCGATGACGGCGATTCTGCGCTCATTGTCTTCGGCCTTATAGGGATCAATATGCTTGCCCGCGGACATCTCATAATCCGCCACAAACCGTTTAAGGGGATTGATGGCCACAGGTTCATCAATGAGGTTGCGCCTGCAGGCAAACTCACAGGGGGCCGGGCAGATGTAGCCACAAATAAGGGGAAGCGGGCATTTTTCCTTTATGGTAAGGAGTGCCTCCTCATAGTTTCCGTGGTCGATCTGATATATGAATCGAGGGATGTTAATGCCGGTGGGACAGCTGCGCTGGCAGGGCGCCGTACACTCGTCCACCTGATATTCGTCGATGATTCGAAGCGAGGCCGAACTCAAAGTGATGATATGTTTCGGACAGATCCGCTCGCAGGTGCCGCAACCGGTACAAAGGTCCGTGTTGACCACCGGGAGGTTGTCAGGCCCCATGGAGAGCGCTCCGAACGGGCAGGCCCTTACACAGGTACCGAGTCCCAGACATCCGATGGGACACTCCTTGGCCCCCCCGCCCAGGAGCATGGCTGCCCGGCAATCATGGATCCCCTCATAGATATATTTAAGGTCCGCATCCTGAACCCCGTATCTGCAGCCCGGGAGGGCAAATTCCGGCTCCCGGGCCTCTACGGCTACGCCCATTATGGCAGCGATTTCAGCAGCGACTTCCGGCCCGCCCGCAACACATGAAGAGGGGGAGGATTCACCCGAGACAATGGCGGCTGCATTGGAACTGCACCCCGGATACCCACATCCGCCGCAGTTGGCGCCCGGCAGGGCGTCTTCCACCGCTTCTATCTTGGGGTCTACATATACGTAGAACACCTTTGAGGCCAGGGCCAGGCACAGGCCGATGGCCACCCCCAGTCCCCCCATTACCACAAATCCCCCTAACATGGTTTTCCTCCAGACTCGGTTAACTCGATATTACTCTTTTTCCTGACAACTCCAATCACCCATCACCCATCAACAATCGCCGATCCCTACACCATCCCTTTAAAGGCGAAAAAGGCGAGTGAAATCATCCCCGCTGTCACCAGCCCGATAGAGGTGTCCTGCAGTGGTTTGGGGACCCTGGCCAGGAGAATGCGCTCCCGGACTCCGGCAAACAGGACCAGGGCCAATCCGAATCCCACCGCATAACTGAAGGAGGCGACCAGGGCCTGCACGAATCCGTACTCTTCCTTTATATTGATGAGGCATACCCCCATAACCGCACAGTTGGTGGTGATCAGGGGAAGGAATATCCCCAACCCGGCATACAGGGTGGGAATGCTTTTTCTCAAGAACATTTCAACCAGTTGTACCAGCGAAGCAATGACCAGGATAAAGGCCAGGGTTCTCAGGTATTCCAGGCCGAAGGGTCGCAACAGAAACGTGTTCACGATCCATGTAATGGCCCCGGCCATGACCAGGACGAATATGACCGCCATGGCCATTCCCGTGGCAGTCTCCATTCGCTTGGACACCCCCAGGAAGGGGCAGTTCCCGAGGTATTGCATCAGCAGGATATTGTTGACAAAGATGCAGCTGACGATCAGTAGAATGTAATCCCCCATTTGATTGCCTCCGGTGAATTATTTCTTACCCAGTATATTCATTACGCACAACATGAGTCCCAGACATACGAACGCCCCGGGGGCCTGTACCATAAAGGAAAAAGGTTCAAACGAAGGCCCGAACACCGGGATCTCGTAAAAAGTGCCGTTCCCCAGGACCTCCCGCACAATGGAGAGTGCGGTCAGCGACAGGGTAAAGCCCACACCGATCCCCAGTCCGTCGGCAAAAGCGGGCAGAACGCTGTTTTTGGCCGCAAAGGCCTCGGCGCGGCCCAATACGATGCAGTTGACCACGATGAGGGGGATAAAGATGCCCAGTTTGAGAAAAAGGGGATAGGCATATGCCTGCATCACCAGTTCGACCACGGTTACAAACGTGGCAATCACGACAATGTAGCAGGCGATTCTCACCCTTTTGGGAATAATGTTCCTGAGCATGGAGATCAGGATGTTGGAGCAGACCAGGACAAAGGTGGTGGCAATCCCCATCCCGATCCCGTTTTCCACACTCTTGGTTACGGCAAGCACCGGACATAAGCCCAGGACCAGCCGAAAAGGAGGGATCTCGGCCCAAAGCCCTTTGGTGAATTCTTGAACTGCGGTTTTAGCCATTGCCTGACTCTCCCTATTTTTTGAAGGCCTTCAATTTATCTTGGATATGGTCTTTTATCCGCTCATACTGCTCACCCCATTGGACCACTGCACCACATACACCACGGGAGGATATGGTGGCGCCGCTTACGGCATCTATCTCACCGCCGTCGGCCTTGACTTTGACCGGGTCCTGAATGGGGATCCCTTCGAACTGTTGGGTAAAGGAAGGATCCGTTTTGGCCCGTGATCCCACGCCCGGGGTTTCGCTGTGGGTGGTGACCCCCACACCGACGATTTTATCGGTGTTCAGGTTTGCCGCCACAATGGTCCCGATTTCCCCGCCGTATCCTTTACCGAACGACTCAAAGGCAACCACATTGGGATCGCCGTCAAACATGCCCACAAAAACGGTAACCTCTTCGCCATCGTCCATTACTTTAAACCGATCGGTGATGGGATTGTTGGTAGACCCGTCCAGGATTTTGTTGATGACAGGCCCCTTCACGAATTTGAGTTGTTGATATTCGATTTTCTCCTGGGTGGCATTTTGAATCGCCGCCAACACGCCCCCGGACAGGGCGCTGAAAACAACGATCACCAGAAAAAGTTTAATCATTTCACGCATGGTCCGTCCCCTTTCCCAGGGCCTTGGGCCTGATCTTATCAAAAAGCGGATTGGCCACGTTTACCATCAGCACAGCGAACACCACACCGTCTGTAAACGCACCGATATTGCGGATCAGCACGGTTAAAAAACCCGCACACGCACCGTATATCAACATGGGAACAAAGTTGACTGGAGAAGAAGCGTCTTCAGGGGCAAGGAAAAAGGCGCCCATAAGCGTATAGCCGGTCAATAGATGAAAAAGGGGCGGGGCGTAGGCCTCGGGATCTGCAATATTAAACACAAGCGCGGTGATGAAGATGCCGGCCAGGAAGGACAGGGCGATCTCCCACCGAATAAACCCCCTCAGTATCAGATAGATTCCCCCGATAATGAGGCCCAATCCAAAGGTGGCGCCGATGGCACCGGGCTGTTGGCCCATCAGGAGTTGGCCGGGAGAATAATGATAAAGGATATCGGTACCGAAATGCTTCAGCGCGCCCAATGGGTAGGCCATATAAAACCCCAGGTCGTAATTCACCAATGCTTCGTCAAAATCGAGCATCGCCTCCCAGGAGAGCATGAGCATGGCTATGGCCACCAGTGACGGGTTGAGGGGATTGCAACCGATCCCGCCAAAGATCTGCTTACCGATCACAATGGCAACGAATGTCCCCACCAGGACCACCCACCAGGGCGTGGCTGCAGGGAGTAACATGGCGAACAACAGTCCTATAACGGCTGCATTTCCATCCCCTATGGTCACGGGTCTTTTCATCACGGAATTCATGATGAGTTCCCAGAAAATGGAAAAGGATATGGAGAATGCCACCACACCCAGGGCAGGGGGACCGTATTGATAGATTCCCATGATGACGGCCGGGAGAGCGGCAAGTATAATGTTGTAGCTCTTAACGGACAGGCTGCTGCCGTTGTGCCAGTAAGGGGCATATGAACTGACGAAAAGTTTATCCTTATCCATTGGATTCCTCCATGGCTTCCCGCAGTGCAAGTTCGTGTTTTCCGAGCATCATGTAGTGAAATACCGGAATGTGAACCATACAGACGTAACTGCACAGACCGCACTCCACGCAGGAGAGAAGATCGTATGTCTGGGCCGCCTCTTCATAAAGTCCGTTTTCAAGTAAGCGAACCAGCATGTTGACGGGGAGCCTGGCAGGACACGCCCTCACGCACTCACCGCAGTTGATGCAGGAACTGTCAGAGCTCGGGACCACCCGGCTTTTATCCTGGATCAGTATGGCATCCGTATGGTGCAGGACGGGCATGTCCTCTGAGTAGACGCCGTGGCCGGTCATGGGACCACCGAAAACAATACGGTCTCCCTGCTGGGTTGAAATATTCAGGGTGCTTAAGATTTCCCTGACAGGCGTGCCGATCCTGGCCCGGGCGCAAGTAACCCCATTATCCTTATCGATCACTGAAATCAGCTTCTCCACCGGGAGCGTCTTGTCGGTAAAGGCGGTTTTGAGGGCCAAAACCGCTTCAGCACTGATGATCCCTATACCCAGATCCGTCAAAGTGCCGTTGGCCGGAACCGTCTGGTTCAACACCCCTTGGACCATGAGCCTCGGCAGCGTGTTGGGGTAAACCGGATCAATTACCCGGATCTCCGCACCGACCTTTTCGGCCTGTAACCGTAAATTGGGGGGAACAACGAGAATGACCCGGGAGGCGCCCGTGACCTTTGAGAGGTGCGAGAGTCCCTCCTTGATTTCCTCGGGCCTGGTGTTGATCACCAGTTGATTGGTCAAGACCAAAAGATCGGGGTCTGTTCCGTTGACTATGAGGGTATGAAGGGGATTGTCCATGCGGATGAGAGAAGTAAAGTCGGATATGCCCGGCAGAAAGGCGAGATAGGCCAAGGCGTTTTCAGGACCCGGCGGAGATTCAGCTTCATCAATGAACTGCGTGTCCCATCTGTCTTTGCCCTTTGTATCAATCGTGATGGCCAGAAAACGCCGGTCCGTATAGGTCCTGTTCTCTGATATGTTTTGAATGGTTCCTGTTGCAGGCGCAATGAGGTAGCCCTTCTTGTCCTTGTAAAGGGCCAGTTTCTCTCCTGTTTTCACCTCGGTCCCTTGCCTGAGTCCCAGGTCTTTTACCTCAGCGGCATGGTCCAAAAACACGGTGATTTGAGCAGGAACGGGTACCTGTCTTATGTCCGGCTGAGTGAGACGCTCAATCTCGGCATATTTCAGTTTTGGCCTGCCAAAACCGAAAAACGGTCTTTCCATCATCGTATCCCTCCTGACTTATGAGAAAGCAGGATGTCTTCCCCACAAGAGAATAAATCTTCAACCTGTAGCTCAACAGGTATCGGCAGGGAGCTTATCTCAGGTGGCAGGATGAGCAGTCCACGGGGCCGCTCCCGCTGTCCTCGTGGCAGCCGATACACTGGGTATGGAAGGCATCAGACCGCTTGGGGGTGTCTTCACCGTCCTCGAGATGACATTCTCCACAGGATAATGGTTTTTCCCCTTCATCCTCGAGCATGTGATGACACATATCACATTCAAATGCGTAACCGGAATCGGAGAAATGGGTTTTATGATCAAAGAAAACCTTGCCGCCCGTACTCTTGAACACAATCCTCAAGGGTTCTTCGGGGGGATGTTTTGCAAAAACGGTGTAGCAGAGAAGACCCACAATAAATAAAACAACTGCCAATCCGTACCCGATGATTTTTTCCGTCTTGATGGTCATCTTCCCTGTTCCCTCAATGTATGAATAGGCGGAATGAGACGCTCGTGTAGACCCGGATAATGAGTGAAGTATGTCAGTCTTTTTACAGAAAGGAAGGTTTGTTTGTCAAGCCGGTTTTGAAAATTTATCGTTAAGTCCACTGGCCGCTGCCTACAGCCGGATCGGATCGCGCGGCCCTATATCTTTGAATACCCATTTTGTGGCTTGAAAATGCGCCCTTGCTCTGATACCTTTTCAAAAAAAAAGGAATAGTGCTTGAGAACTTTGGACTCTCGAGTTAGAACCTGTGAACGGTCACGGCTGTTTTTTTGATCAACAATCAACAATCGACAATCAGTTGGGGAGAAATACGAGATGGGAAATAAGGATATTCGCTTTGGATATACATTTGATGATTTAATTCTGGTGCCGGCCATGTCGTCGGTGCTGCCCAATGAAGTCAGTGTAAAAACAAGACTGACAAGGCACTTGGGGCTCAACATTCCGATTGTCAGTGCGGCCATGGACACGGTTACCGAATATGAAACCGCCATTACCATGGCAAGACAGGGGGGTATAGGATTTATTCACAAGAACATGAGCATAGAGCGTCAGGCCCTGGAGGTGGAAAAGGTCAAAAAATCTGAAAGCGGCATGATCGTGGATCCCATTACCATCGGGCCTGACCGGAAAATACATGAAGTACTTGACATCATGGAAAAATACAAGATTTCAGGAGTGCCCGTGGTGGAGAATGAAAATCTCGTGGGGATCATCACCAACAGGGACCTGAGATTTGAGACCAACCTGGATCAGAAGGTGGAATCGGTGATGACCAGAGATAATCTCGCCACCGCCAGGATGGGGATTACCTTGGAGGAATCCAAGGCCATTCTGCATAAGAGGCGCATCGAAAAACTGCTGGTGGTGGACGAAAAAGGAAAGCTTAAAGGACTGATCACCATAAAAGATATTGAAAAAATAAAAAAATATCCCCATGCGTGCAAGGATGAATTGGGCCGGTTGAGAGTAGGGGCAGCCGTGGGGGTGGGTGCGGATATGATGGAGAGGCTGGACGCCCTGGTAAATGCTGCTGTGGACGTGGTGGTCGTTGATACGGCCCACGGCCATTCCGATATGGTGTTGAGGGCGGTTAAAGAGGCCCGGAAGCGTTACAGCACTCTGGAGCTGATTGCCGGAAACGTGGCCACGGCCGAGGGGACCCGGGCCCTCATCGAGGCAGGGGTGGATGGCGTTAAGGTGGGTGTGGGACCTGGCTCCATCTGTACCACTCGTGTGGTGGCGGGGGTAGGGGTCCCCCAGATGACGGCCATTATGGAGTGTGGTGCTGCGGCCAGATCCCTGGGGATTCCAGTGATTGCCGATGGCGGGGTCAAATTTTCCGGCGATGTCACCAAGGCCCTGGCCGGGGGCGCCGATTCGATCATGATCGGAAGTCTGTTTGCGGGCACCGAAGAGAGTCCGGGGGAGACCATTTTATACCAGGGTCGCACCTATAAGGTTTACCGGGGGATGGGCTCCCTGGAGGCCATGAAAGAGGGGAGTAGAGACCGCTATTTTCAAGAGGAAGCGAAGCTGGAAAAGAAACTGGTACCGGAAGGGATTGAGGGGCGGGTGCCCTATCGCGGGTATCTGGCGGATACCCTGTATCAATTGGTGGGAGGTGTGCGTGCGGGTATGGGGTATTTGGGGTGCGACACCATCGAGGCCCTTCAGAGCGGACCCCGGTTTATCCAGATTACTCCGGCAGGACTCCAGGAGAGTCACGTGCACGATGTGATCATCACCAAGGAGGCCCCCAATTACCGCCTGGAGTAATGGACCGTCATTTGGATGATTTGAACATTCTGACACCTGAAACCCGAAACCTGACACCTTAAACTACCCATGACACACAACCTGTACCAGCATAAATTGCTCATTTTGGATTTCGGATCCCAGTATACTCAGCTCATTGCCAGGCGGGTGAGGGAGGCCAAGGTCTATTGTGAAATCCATCCCTTCAATATGCCTTTGAAAGAGATCAGGCGGTTTTCACCCCAGGGCATCATCCTTTCCGGGGGGCCGGCCAGTGTTTATGACCCGGGGGCGCCGCTGATCCACAGGGACATTTTTGACCTGAATATACCGGTTCTCGGTATATGCTATGGTATGCAGGTCATGACCTATGTCCTGGGCGGGGAGGTGCGCCGGTCCGGAGACCGGGAATATGGGAATGCCGTCATCGCCGTCCAAGGCGACAGTGAGCTCTTTCATGGTCTGGAAAAGGACGGGGAAAAAATGGTGTGGATGAGCCATGGGGACCGGATCGATGGATTGCCCCCGGGGTTCGAGACACTGGCAAAGAGCAGGAACAGTCCGGTGGCGGCCATGGGAGATCCTTTAAAAGGGTGGTACGGACTCCAGTTTCACCCCGAGGTGGCCCATACGCCGGATGGATTTAAGATATTGAAAAATTTCATTTTTATCATATGCGGATGTGAGTCGTCCTGGACCATGAGCTCTTTTGTCCACAGAACGGTTACGGCCCTCAGACAGGAAGTGGGGTCCGAGAAGGTGATCTGTGGACTGTCCGGGGGGGTGGATTCATCCGTAACCGCGGTGTTGCTGCATCGGGCCATTCAAGACAACCTGTCCTGTATACTGGTGGATAACGGCCTTTTGAGAAAGGGCGAGGCCGAGGAGGTCATGGACCTCTTTGAGGGGCATTACGGCATTGATCTGCATTTGGTGGACGCGTCCGATCGTTTTCTCCACTGTTTAGAAGGGATCACCGAACCGGAGGAAAAGCGGAAAATAATCGGCAGAGAATTCATTAAGGTCTTTGAGGCCAAGGCCAAGGAACTGGGAAGGGCCCAATACCTGGCCCAGGGGACCCTGTACCCGGATGTGATTGAGAGTGTCTCTTTCAA
>JAWLET010000348.1:0-2782 GCA_041685955.1 Desulfobacteraceae bacterium
ACCGGGGTGACCTCCCTGATCGTAGGCAGCATGTTGCTGGAGATGGGAAAGGCGGATGTGGCCATATGCGGGGCCGTGGACTTTGCTCTGGTGGAACCCATCGTGGCGGGATTTGCCACCATGAACGGGGCTTATATCCACAAGCCCGATCAGGCGGCTGAGCCCCCCGCCCGGGCCAGCCGGCCCTTTTCCGTGGACCGGCGGGGGTTCGTGGTCTCCGAAGGGGCCGGGAGCATCATCATCGCTACCCAAGATTTTGCCCGGGCCCACGGTCTGAAACATCATATGGAAATCAGGGGGTGGGGCATGACATCCGATGCCAGGCATTTTGTGGCCCCCAATTTTGAGACCGTGCGGCGGTGCATGGCCCAGGCCGTGGATACCGCGGGGATCGCGCCCGGCGACGTGGATGCGGTCAACGCCCATGCCGCCTCCACCCGGGTGGGGGATCAGGTGGAATCCGACGCCCTGCGGGCGGTGTTCGAGGGATCAGTCCCTCCGGTGTCCGCCAACAAATCCATGATCGGGCATGCCATGGGCGCCTCCAGTGCCATTGAGGCCATATTGGCCCTGGAGGGGATGCAGAAAAATTTACTGCTTCCCACCATCAATCACACTCCGGACCCGAAGATCCCTCTGGATTGTGTGGCCGAAGGGGTTCGTGAGGTGAACCAGGAGTTCGTGTTGAAAAATGCATTCGGCTTTGGCGGATGCAATTCCTGTGTGGTATTTAAGAGGACGGCTTAACCAGAATGAAGGCCCCTAAAAACAGACGCGTGTTTGTCATCGGTTATGCCGCCGTTACCCCATTGGGCAAGACCTTTTCCGACACATGGGATCGTGCGGTGAAAGGGGAGGCGGGCTTTCGGAAGGTGACCCGGTGTCAGGTCGATTCCCTGTGCCATGTGGTGGGAGAGATCCCGGACTGGGATCCTGTGGATCTTGATTTTGTGGATGCCAAGGAGGCCTATAACTGGAACGCGGACGTGGTGCTCCTGACCGCGGCCGTGTGCCGGGATGCCCTGCGTCATGCGGGCCTGGAGATGGACAAAAAGACTGGACCCAGGACCGCCTGTCTCATGGGCTCGGCCCTCAACGGCACGGACGCCTACCGCACTGCCATGGAAAACTATACCCGCCAGGGGCCCCTGAAGGTGAGTCCCTACCTGCTCCCCAATCTGTGCGCCAATCTCCCGTCGGGAAAGGCCGGAATGCTGCTGGGGTTTACCGGACCCATATTCTCGCCCCAGGGGGCCTGTGCCTCCGGGAACCACGCCGTGGGTATCGGCGCCAGGATGATCCGGGACGGGGATTGTGATTTTGTGATCGCCGGGGGGGCTGAGGCCTGTATTCTCCCGGAGATTATTCACGGGTTTGAAAACATGAATGCCACCATCAAAATCCTGCCCGGGGACCGGGCCTATGACGACCCCACCCAGGCCTCCAGGCCGTTCAGCGTGGACCGGAAGGGATTTGTCCTCTCCGAAGGGGCCGGGGCCCTGGTGCTGGCGGCCGAGGAAACCCTTCGTGCCTACGGGTTGACCCCCAGGGCCGAGGTCATGGGGGTCGGCTGGACCTCGGACGCCTTTCATTTTACCCGGCCCAATCAAAACACCGTGGTCCGCGCCATTGAGGAAGCCATAGACGATGCAGGACTACAGCCGGAGGATATTCAATATATCAACGCTCACGGCACCTCCACGCCGAGAGGAGATAAGACCGAGATCGACTGCCTAAGACAGGTATTCGGCCCCTATCTGAAAAAGGTGCCCGTATCCTCCAACAAGTCCCAGCTCGGTCACACCCTGGGGGCCACCGCGGCCATTGAGGCTGCACTCAGCATCGAAGCCATGACCTGTGACATGATCCTGCCCACCGTGAACCACATTCCGGACCCTGAACTGGAAGATGTCGACGTGGTGCCCAACGCCGTTCGAAAGCAATCCTACCACCTGTTTCTCTCCAATGCCTTCGGGTTCGGGGGAACCAACTGCTGCGTGGTATTCAGAGGCATATGATATGAGACCTAAACCCTTTGATCCTGAACCACTTGAAGGGGATGACCGATATGTGAGAGATACGCATGCAGGGCTGGTCTGGCATCGGTGCAAGAGCCGCCCGCTGTATGCGGATACGGACCGGTCCCAACTGGTGTATCATGCCAATTATCTTCGATTTTTTGAATTCGGAAGGGCCTCCTTTATGCGGGATGCGGGCTATCCGTACCGGGAAATCGAGCAAAACGGCTATGTGTATCCCATTATCGAACTGGGTGTCACCTTTCATGCGCCCCTGTATTATGACGATCCCATGTGGATATATACCCATCCGGCCAAACTGGAAAGGGTCCGGCTCCGGTTTGATTATGTGATCACCCATGAAGAGTCCGGGGTCATCATCTGCAAGGGATTCACCCGGCATTGCGCCATCAATACATCCGGGGTCCCTGTGGCCATTGATGAAAGGACCCGGTATCTATGGAAACTGTTCCCGACCTAACCCGTCAGGTGCGCCTGCCCTTAGACATAGCGGTTCGTCCCTACCTGATGGACCACCGGTTTGAGGGAAAGGCGGTACTGCCCGCGGTGGAGGCCATGCAGTATCTGAGCGCATCCACCCGGCGGCACTGTCCGGGATTAAATGTCCGGTCCATTGAAAATGCAGAATTTTCCAGATTCTTATCCCTGACACCCGATGTGCCGCGCATAGAGGCCGTCAATGAAATCGAGGTGCATGCAGACGGCCGGGTGACCTCCAGGCTCCTCACCAGGACCCGATCCAG
>JAWLET010000349.1:0-2761 GCA_041685955.1 Desulfobacteraceae bacterium
CCCTTTTTCTGGTTTACGGTGCTGTGCGGCAGTGCGGTCCTGGCCTTTATCCTGCTGCCCCTTACGGAACTGCTCACCGCACCTTCTTTGGGCATGCTCAAGGAGACGATTGAAGATCCGGATGTGGTACGTTCCATTGGGTTGAGCATTTATACGGCCGGAGCAGCGGCCCTGATTGCTTTCTTTTTTGGGACCCCTTTGGCCTATCTCCTGGCCCGTAAAAGGTTTAGAGGAAAGCGTGTTTTAGAGAGCATTATCGACCTTCCCATTGTCATTCCTCATCCGGTGGTGGGGATTGCTATCCTCAGTGTTGTCGGAAAAAACCATCTTATGGGCCAGATCCTGCATGAACTGGGGATCCGGATCATGGGGAGCGTTACCGGCATCATTACGGTCCTGACCTTTGTGGGCCTCCCCTTTTATATCAATGCGGCCAAGGACGGTTTCGAAGGGGTTTCCCCCAGACTGGAGAACGTCTCCCGCAGCCTGGGGGCCTCCATGTCCGGCACCTTTTTTCGGATCACCTTTCCTTTGGCCTGGCGAAGCATGGTGATCGGGTTTATCATGTGCAGCGCCAGGGCCATCAGCGAGTTCGGGGCGGTGGTTATAGTGGCCTATCATCCCATGATCGCACCGGTGATGATCTATGAGCGCTTTGAGGCCTACGGCTTGAAATACTCCCAGCCGGTTGCGGTCTGGCTGGTGGTGGTGTGTCTGGCGTTGTTTTTCGTGCTTCGCATGTTCACCCTGTCCAGGCCCAAGGCCCCATGATTAGCCTAAAAGCCCTGCATATGCGGTTGTCCGATTTTTGTCTGGGCCCCATGGATCTGGAAATTCCGGAAAGCGAGTTTTTTGTGCTCATGGGCCCTACAGGGGCAGGAAAAACGGTTCTGCTGGAGGCCATTGCCGGACTTTTGACCGTAACCCGGGGACACATTTTTATTCACCAAAAGGAGGTGACCCACCTTCCCCCTGAAAAAAGAGGCATCGGCATCGTTTATCAAGACCAGGCCCTTTTTCCCCATCTGACGGTCCGCAACAACATCGCCTATGGGTTGCGATATCATCAAAACAGGCAGGACCGGACCGGAGGAAGTATGGACGGGTTGATTTCGCTTTTGAATCTGTCTCATCTGATGGACCGGTTTCCGGGCAATCTGAGCGGCGGTGAAAAGCAACGGGTGTCCCTGGCCCGGGCTTTGGCCGTCCGTCCCGGAGTCCTTCTCCTGGACGAACCCCTTTCCGCACTGGATCCCAACTTCAGAGAAGAAGTGCGCAATGCCCTCAAGACCTTGCATCAACACACCCAAACCACCTTTATGATGGTCACCCATGATTTTGCTGATGCCCTGTCCCTGGCGGACCGGGCCGCAGTGATCCATAACGGCCGGATCGAACAGGTGGGCCAGGTCAATGACATCTTCCAAAAACCCGTCTCCGGCTTTGTGGCGGATTTCGTGGGTATGAAGAATGTCTTCAGGGCCCGCTTTGAGGGGAGGAAAACCTTTCTGGGAGAAATGGCAATCCAGTTGGAACAGAAACCGGATCCCGAAAGCGGGCATATTGCCATTCGGCCGGAGGATATCGTGACCCGCAAAGGCGCCTTTGCCTCCAATATGCCCAATGCGTTTCAGGGGAAAGTGGTGAATGTGCTGGACCAGGGGTTTATGTACGAAGTGCACGTCAAGGTGGAAGAAGTCAATTTCAAGTCCCTGATGACCAAGCCATCCCTTTTTGAGTCGGGCATCCGGGAAGGGGACGAGGTTTTCATCTCGTTCAGGCCATCGGCTGTTCATGATTTCTGAGGCCATGACGAGGCCCTCCATTGTCTCCCGGATCACCCTCGGGGGTCATGCGCCCTTTATGCTTGACACCACTTATCGGCCGATAGTAAATGGGTTCAGACAAATAAGACCATGATTGTCCCCAACGGACGATCACGCTGCAGGGGGTGCCGGAGAACCGGCTGAGAATCATACCCTTAGGCACCTGATCCGGATCATACCGGCGGAGGGATGTGGCGTCGCGCAAACCATCATGAGCCGCGTTCCCCTGGAACGTGGCTTTTTTTTGGCGAAAGGAAATTTAAACCATGAAAGTAGACGATGTGACCATTTCACGATTGATCATTGAGGCGTATGGCCGAAAACTGGCATCCATCCTGGAGGTGGACGTGGCCCTGGTGGGGGCTGGACCCGCCAACCTGACCGCCGGGTACTACCTGGGGAAAGCAGGGATCAAGGCGGTGGTATTTGAATCCAAACTGGCCCCCGGAGGAGGCATGTGGGGGGGAGGGATGATGTTTAATGAAGCCGTGCTTCAGGCCGATGCCCTCCCCATCGCCCGGGAGATGGGGTTCAGGCTGGCGGACCGGGGAGACGGATATTTCACCTTTGATACGGTGGAGGCGGCTGCCACCCTCACCGCCGGATGCATCCGGGCCGGGACTCCGGTCTTAAACTGCATTCGCGTGGAAGATGTCATGTTCAGGGAATCTGACGGGCAGAAGCGGGTCAGCGGGTTGGTCATCAACTGGTCCCCGGTCATGAAACTGGATCTGCCGGTGGACCCCCTGAGTATCCGTGCGTCCTATGTGATCGACGGTACCGGCCATCCGGCCAACATCACCGACACCATCACCCGCAAGATGGGGGTCCGCCTGAACAATGACACGGGCCGTGTGGTGGGGGAACTGCCCTTATGGGCGGAAGCAGGAGAACCCTTTACCGTGGCCAATACCAATGAAATATTTCCCGGCCTG
>JAWLET010000055.1:0-12035 GCA_041685955.1 Desulfobacteraceae bacterium
GGCCTATCAGGCCATCCAGATTCACGGGGGATATGGCTATATAAAGGAGTTCCCTGTGGAGCGCTATTACCGGGATGTACGGGTCTTTACCATCTATGAGGGGACCTCGGAGATCCAGCGGAAAGTGATCGCCAATCATGTGATCGGGAAATGAGGTTTCGGGTGTCAGGTGTCAGGTGTCAGGTGTCAGAGGAGCCTTTGGCCGGAAAGTGACCCGCCCAAGTCGACTGGATAACGCCATGTCCCCTTGGCCCATTACGCCTCGCCCCTGTTGAACTTTTCACATCCGATGACCTGAAACCCGAAACCTGACACCTGAAACCTGGATACCCCGTCACTCCCGCATCTTGCTTAGTTCCTCTTTTACAATGTCTATGTGAGATAAAATCTTTTTATTTAAGGGAGATGAGGGGTACTTATCAGCCATCCCTTTAAGTATTTCGTAGGATTGTTGGAGGAGCTGTTCCTTTTTTGAAGCATCCGGGGTCTTTTTGGCCTGTAGGAAAAGCTTTGCGGCCCGGTTCCGCTCCTGGTTTATGATATTTTCCACGGCCCGCTCTCTTAAGGCCTTGGATTCGGCCATGAATTCCTCATCTCCCTCCATTTCATCCAGTTTGTCCATGGCATCTTCGAACTTTTCCGCTTCCAAAAGACGCTTTGCACCCGCAAGGGTCTCCTTTACATAGGCCTCCCTGATCATCCGTTCCTCTTCATATTCCTGCTCCAGCGCTTTTATTTTCTGGAGTTTCCGGTCCATGGCCTCAGTCTTCCGGGGATCTTCAAATGTCAATTGGTGTCGTATGAGGAGGAGTTTTGCCTCCTGGAATTGATTTTTCCCGAGGTGCGCGTCTACCGCCTCCAGGAGATTGTCCAGGCGGGTAAAGGTGGCCAAGCCCGCTTTATGGTCCTTCTTTGTCAGGGGAAGATGTTGGGCGGCTTCTGGCGACGCCCGTTCATCCTTTTGGATCCCCGGGTCCAGGCGTCGAATGAGGGCCGCTCTTTGGTCCTGAATATCGGACAGGATCTCGTAATGGGCCAGGGCCTGCTCTTTTCTCCCCAGTTCCAGGGCCCACTGGGCCATATGGGCCCTCAGCCGTACCGGATCAGGGAGTTGGTCCAGCTTTTGGACCACTGAATTTCCTACTGTGATGGCCTCCTCCAAATCCCCTTCTTCAGCCAGGGCCATGGCATACAGCATGGCCATATTGGGGGTGAGGGCCTTTGGACCGAAAAGGGATTTCAACCGGTTGCAGGCGTGGACGACATAAGGGTAATTATGGATTAAAAACGCGTCCAAGATATCATTTTTCATCTTAAAAAAAGCGTTCAGATCCGGATCGTGCTGTGAGGTGACGATTTCAAAAAGGGCCTGTTCCGTGTAGGTCAGGGTTTCAAACAGAGAGTGGACCAGAAGATCGTAGGTGGCTAAGGTGAGATCACGGTCCTGGGAGATTTTTTTAATGTCCCTGTAGGTATCCAGGAGATACCGGGCCAGCCTTTTTTCCTCCCCGGTCAGATCTTTTCTGCGTAACAGGGTTTCAACGGATTGGATCTGCTCATCGATGGCCTCGGTGGGGATGGAAAGCGGAGCCGTATGCGCAGCCTCCGGTTCCACCGGCGCGGTGGTTCGGGGGGGTGAAGCACAACCCCCGATCCCGATTAGGTTGATGAGCATAAAAATCACCACGAACTGTCTCATTTGGTTTCTCCCTTCAAGGGCCCGCCCTGACGGGCCGGCCCGCAATTTTAGACACGGACCCAACTGTTTTCAAAAATCCGTACCTTTTTTTCCTTCCTCATATTCGGGTCTGGGCCAGGGCCCGCCCTGGCGCGACTGATCCGGAATTGTAGTCATAGACCCAACTGTTTTCAAAAATCCGTACCTGTTTTTTCTTCCTCATATTCGGGTCTGGGCCAGGGGTCAAATACCCGCTTTAATTGTAGGGCATTCCCTCGTATTTCCGCTTCGGTGCGGATTTGGGGATGCGATGGATCTGCTTGGGTATAGGGGGGGATGGGAAGCCCGGTGACCGGTGAGACCGGGATCTCTTTCATTTCAGCCTCAAATGCCGGTGGTTGCAGCAGGGTCCCGAAAGCAACATCCGCGGGCTCAAGCCCTTTTCTGTATTCAGCCGAGGCGGCCACGGCATTGGCCGTATCCATCCATAGGGGAAGCGCGCCGGAAGCTCCATAAATGTTCAAGTGCTTTCCCTTCATGGGTCGATTATCGTCGTAGCCCACATAAGCGGCAATCACATACCCGTTTTCAGGGGCCAGCCGTCCTGAGGTTCTGTTCAGGCCGGGAACCATACCCACAAAACTGGAATTGGTGAACCGGTTGGCGGTCCCGGTCTTCCCAAATGTGGGCACCGGGACGTCAAATACCCGCACGGCGCCTTTGGCCTTGCGGCCCGTACCCCAGGTCATTACCTTTTCCAGGACCTCCGTAATCAGACGAGAGACCCGGGGTGACAAGGCCTTTCGGGGCTCGGGTCGGTACTCGTAGATGATTTTTCCCTGCCGGTCCACAATTTTTTGAATGATGGGGACCATGGACGCGTTCATGGGGGGGGAGAGGGGAGTGATCCTGCTGGTCAGCAGGGTCTCGTACGCAATGGCGGTTTCCATGATACTGATGGCATTGGGGCCCAAAGGGAATGACAGCACCGGATCCAGGTCTGTGGAAATGCCGATCCTTTTGGAAACATGGACCACAAAGGACAGATTGACCAGGGTCTTGAAATCCCTCACCCGGGACAGGATATCCAGGCTGTACCGCCTTCGGTCCAGTAAGCCCCTGTAGTCCGTCAGCAGGGCCTTGCTGAGAAGGCTGATGGTGCCGGCGGGCAGCAGATCGTCGATGGAGATCTGTTCCGCCATATCAGTCGATAAAGGGTGTTCACGTATCCATTGGGGGCTGACCTGTACCAGGGCCCGGGGGCCTAAGGCTTCCGGACGCTCTGTATACACGATCCGGGATCGCTCATTGGGTTCCAGGGTCCTGTAAAAATGCCTGAGGGAGCGGGTCAGTGAGTGATCCGCGTCCGAGGTATGGGGGGCGGACATGATTTGCCGGATGCGTTGGAGCTGGCCCCGCATGTTCTGTGCCAGTCGTTGAAGCCGCCTAAAACTAAACCGGGCAATTTCACGCACCTCGGGTTTTTCCATGTCCAGGGCGTCTGGGTCGATATCAAACTGGAGCCGGTTCAGGTCCTCTAAAAGCCCTTCCTGGCCGGAAAAAATCAGATCTGTTCGGACTTGTCTTTTGGCGGTATCAAAAGCGGCCTGCATGAGGGCCTCTTTGTTGACCAAAACGCCGTAGCGGTCCCGAATGCGTTTTTTATAGTCTCTATAGGATTCCTGGGGTTTTCGGGCGAGGCCCAGGACTTGGGTCAGTTCTCTAAACTCGCCCATGTTAAGATGATCGGTCAGGTGGTACAGGAGCCACACCGTGGCCAGGTTTTCCGATTTGATACCGGCCCAGGCCAGTGAGACGATGTCGCTTTTGGGTTCATGATCCGGTCTGGGAATATAGGCGGTATTCTCATATTGAAAGAGGTCCCGCTGATTTTTGAGGGCATCCAGGAGGTTCCATTTGAGCTCCAGGGCCGCGGCATAGACAATGGGTTTGAATATGGACCCTACTTGGCGTTTGGCATCCACGGCCCGGTTGAAATGACGGTCAAAAAATCCGCCGGCCATGGCCGTTACCATGCCCTGGTGTAAGACCACGATCCCCCCTTCCAGTTCGGGAATCATGGTTAGCCTGAGGGCAAGATCCTTGCTGGTCCGAGGCGATGAATCGGAGCTTTGGGCCAGCCTCACCGGGACCAGATCGCCCTTGTGGAAGTTTTTCAGAAACACGGGTGCATGGGTCCGGTCGAATTCTTTCCGGGGGCCCAGTTCTCCTTTGAGCCATGCCTCTCCCATGTCTTTGAACCCTTCATAATCGATCACCCCGCCCCCGTTGTCCCAGGTGACCACCAGCCTGCTGTTTTCCCCATCTTTGTCCACATGGGTGATTTCAGCCAAAAACGGGAGTCGGTTGTTTGGTTTTCTGAGACCGTCTTTGAGCCGGTGCTCCCAGTCCGCCAGCCGCTCCAAAGGGTCGTACCCATTCAATTTGACATCCATGACCGGAAGGTGGCTCCTGAGACTGTTGAGTGCGCTATCCTGTATGCTCTGGTCCACTGATGTGTAGATGCTCAGTCCGGCGGTGGCGATATTCTCGATCCCCTGGTTTTCCAGGATGTCCTTGAAATAAGGGGATTCAAGCTGCTCTCTCACATAGTCCAGGATCACATTCAATCGGTAGGTGATCTGTCCCTCCTTAAACGGGACCGGCCTGTTTTTGGCCTTCTGGTACTCCCGTTCACTGATGAAGTCCATCCCCAGCATGTTGGCGAGCACATAGTCTTTTCGGGCCTTGGCCAGAGCTCTGGCCTCTTCCTTTTCCACCTGACTTTTCTTAATAAAGGGATTATACCGGTTGGGTCCTTTCACCGACCCCACGATAAAGGCCGCCTCCACCAGATCCAGGTCCCGGGCGTCTTTTCCAAAAAAATAATTGCTGGCGATCTGGAGCCCCTTGCCGTAACCGGTGACAAAGAACTGATTGGCGTACATCTCCAGAATTTCCTGCTTGGTATATCGCCTTTCCAGCAAACAGGCCTGGATCAATTCCTTGAATTTGGCCTGGTAGGAGCGTTTCTCCCGTTTGAATACATTCTTGGCGGTCTGCTGCGTGAGGGTGCTCCCCCCCTGCACCACCCGTCCGGCCTGAATATTGGCCACCATAGAGCGGACAATGGCCTTGAGATCAAACCCGCTGTGTTCAAAAAAATGCTTGTCTTCTGTAGCGATCAAGGCCTTGACAAAGGACTTGGGAATCTCCTGATAGCGTATGTGCTTACGGTGGGTTTTCTCAAAGAAGACCCCGATAGGGGTCTGACCGTCATTATAATAGACCGGTGTTTCCGAGGCGATGACCTGTTCAATGGCCCCGCTGGCGATACGGGTTTCGGCCTCCCGGATGACCTGGTACACAAACACCCCCAGGAGGGTCAGGGGAGTGAGGATTGCAAGGAGGAGAAGGATAAGGAGTATGCGTTTCATATTCAACGGTGAAAATACCTTTGAAGTTATAATGATATTACTGCGTCAATCAAGGAGCTTGTCCATAATTGTTCAATCAAAATGTCAGCTGTCTGCGTATCGCCCTTGCTGACACCCGACACCTGAAACCTGAAACCGATTCCTCTCATCAAAGCAGCTCCCCTGCGAGGAGTTTTTGACGGATGATCTGTTTGAGATCGAGCCCCTTCATTTTGAGTCCTTTTCTGCCGTATTTCATGTTGGCCTCAATCACATACCAGGTCCCCCTGTGATGAATAAGGTCCATGCCCACATCGTTGAGTCGGCACTTCCGGGCCGCTTCACAGGCGATCTTCAGGCCGTCAGAAGGGATAGACTCAAAACCGATCTTACCTCCCTGGGATACATTGGTCCTGAAGTTTCCGTTCTGACGGATGCGCCAGTAGGCCAAAGCCGGCTGGTAGTTTATCAACACCACCCGCAAATCCCGTTCATGCGGAAGATATTCCTGTATGTAGGCCACCTTGGTCAGGGTCAGGTAGACGTCAAGGTCTTTGGGAGTGCGGATCATGAAGACCCCGCGGCCCCTGGAGGAACTCCTGGGCAATTTGGCCACAAAAGGCAACCGGAAATCCTGTAGAATGTCCCTGTGGTGCAGGGGAAAATAGACCCGGGTACGGGGGTGACGGACCCCTGCCATATAGAACAGGGTGGTCTGCTTGATCTTCTCATCCGAATACAGACAGGTTTCCAGGCTGGGAAATATTCTCTTCCCCAGGGTGGTCAGAAACTGGGCATAATTGCGCGTGGGATAAAGGATCAAAGGGGTCTTGAAAATGGATCGTCTTTCCGAAGGTGAATAGTCCAGAAAGTTGGGCCGCACCCCCAGGGTCAGGACCTCCGGAATCCCCTTGAGCCTGCTTCCCAGGGCAATATAGTTGGGTGTGGCAGATGTCATTTCAGGGATCTCTCCATCCATGGAAAATCGAACGGCCGGCCTTGACGAAAAACATGCGCCATCTCTCCCTTATCCGCCGTTTACCCATGTTTCCACAAGGGTCGCCTTTTCCCGGGCCTGAGCCATGATTTCATCCAGGTCCAGCGTGCGGATGCGGCGATCCTTCATGATCACTTTTCCATTGATGATAGAGTGGATCACATCGTTTCCCTTTGCTGCATAGACCAGGTGGGAGAACGGGTTATACATGGGGGTCAGATGAGGCCGGTTGGCGTCCACCACGATGATGTCCGCCTTTTTCCCGGTTTCCAGGGAGCCGGTAATACCGGAGAGGCCCAGGGCCCTGGCCCCTTCAATGGTGGCCATTTTCAGTACGGTCACGGCATCCATCACCGTGGGATCCAAGACCTTTACCTTATGTACTTTGGCGGCCGTATCCATCTCGGTGAACAGATCCAGGTTGTTGTTGGAGGCGCAGCCGTCTGTGCCCATCCCCACGGTCACCCCATGGGCCAGAAGCTCGGGTACCGGAGCGGTGCCCGAGGCCAGCTTCATATTGCTTTCCGGATTAATGATCACCTTGACCCCGTGGGCTGCAATCTGCTCCATATCGGTCTCATTGATGTGCACCGCGTGATCCGCTATGAGATGGGGTCCCAGAAGCCCCAGGGATTTCAGATGTTCGATGGGTGTTTTTCCGTATCGCGCCTGTATTTCGGCAACTTCGGATGCGGTTTCGGCCACATGGATAATGAGCGGGACACCGGCCTTCAGGGCCAAGGCATTGGCCGTGCTCAGGAGCTCCGGGTTGCAGGTGAACAGGGAGTGGGGTTCCACGGCCACGGACACCAGGGGATCACGGCCCCATTTTTGAAGGAGCATTTCAGTGTATTCAAACCCATTTTTCAACTCCCCGTAATTGGGAGAGGGAAAATCATACAGCACTTCTCCCACCACGGCCCTCATCCCCGTTTCAGCGGCCGCACCGGCCACCTGGTCTTCAAAGAGGTACATGTCACAGAAGGTGGTGGTTCCGGACAGGATCATCTCAGCACATGCCAAAAGGGCGCCCTTATACACGAAATCCGCATCCATCCGGGCTTCAGCCGGGAATATATAATGGTTCAGCCACTCCATAAGCGGAAGGTCGTCCGCCAGCCCCCTGAACAGGGTCATGGCCGCATGGGTGTGGCCGTTTATCAGCCCGGGCAGGATCAATCCGCCCCGGGCATCGATAACCTGGGCGGCCTTAGGAGAGAGCTCATCCGAATCGCCCATATGGGCAATGAGGTCTCCTTTGACATGAACCGAACTGTTCTCAAGCACGGAACAGGACCTGTCCATGGTGAGGATGGTTCCATTTTTTATGGTAATATCGTAAGGTTCCATAAGTTCATCCGTGAAAGTCAGGGGATAGAGATGATGTATTAAGGGCACATGGAGCAATCGTTCCTTTTAAAATCAATAGGAGTATGGTAAATACCATTGGTCCATAGGTCAAGAAAAGCTTTGATGTTAACCGGATGTCAGGTTGCAGGAGCTCAAAAGCGGAGTGGTGTCCAAAACAAACAAAAAATTGATAACCGCACACCGGTCGAATGCTCATCCGTCCCGCAATCCCATATTGAATCCCTCTATCTGGCGGGATTTACTTCTGTTCCTCTCGATCTTCCTTTTACTGTTTACCGCCTCATGCGCCACCCCGTCCCCGCCCAGACGGACCGACAATATCTGTGAAATCTTCAGGGAGCATGGGGACTGGTACGATGCGGCGTATGAGTCTTACAAACGATGGGGGGTTCCTATCTATGTGATGATGGCCATCATGTATCAGGAGTCCGGCTATGTTGCCGACGCCAGACCCCCGAGGACCACGTGCCTGTGGGTGTTTCCCGGTCCCAGGCCGTCCTCCGCCTACGGCTATGCCCAGGCAAAGGATGAAACCTGGAAGGAATACCAGAAGCAAACCGGGAATTCCTGGGCCGATAGGGACGATTTTGAGGATGCCATCGATTTTGTGGGATGGTACTGCTACCTGAGCCACAGACACTGTGGGATATCGAGAAAGAATGCCCGAAGCCTTTATTTGGCTTACCATCAGGGCCGGGGCGGTTTCAACCGAAGGACCTATCAAAAAAAACAGTGGCTTCTGCGGGTGGCCGACAAGGTTCAGAGAAGGTCGGATCGCTACCGGGGTCAGCTGGCTGCCTGTGAAGCGGAGTTCAGGGATCGCGGGGGATGCTGTTTATGGCCGTTTTGATCTTGAGCCCCATTGGTCGAGCAGGGCTTGGGCCTTGTGCTGGGCGTCGTATAAGGCCTGTTCCACCTCACGGCAGCATTGGGCCATGATTTCCGAATCTGCCTTGGGGGGGAAGTAGCGGGGCTTGTCCACAAAGATGACCTGTCGGGAGAAGGGGAGCGGAAGGTAGGCCTGGTTCCACGATTTTTGAAACACCAGTCGTTTTGACCCGGCAAGCCCTACCGGGAACAGGGGGACGCCGGTTTTTTGGACCACCCGTATGATACCGGGCTTGCACACACCTCTGGGCCCGTTGGGGCCGTCCACGGCCAGGACCACCTTATGTCCTTCACGCACCGCCTTGATCAGGGTTAGAAGGCCCCCCACTCCCCCCCGTGTGGATGAGCCGCGCGTTACCCTGTACCCGAGGGCGCGTGCGCCTGTGGCCATGCGTTCGCCGTCTTTGGACTGGCTTACCAGAATGGTGATGTTCAGATGTCCGAAACAGGGGAGCAGGGCCAGTTCATCCCCGTGCCAGTGGGCCACGCCGCAGGTCATTTTTTTGGCCTGCTCCACACCCACAAGCCGGGTACGCACCAGGACCGATGCGGCCCTTAACAGCTTTGCCGCCCATACGGGCCATCGGTCATTGAACCATTTTTCATAAAAAGCCGGCTTCAAGGTTTTTACGCTCATTCCGAGATCCAGGTCCCGCACTATCGGTCATCCTGCTCTGCGGGGAATACCATTTTGCCGCAGGATTGCAGGTCATATCCTTCCAACTCCTGTGCGAGCCGGAGGAAAGGGGGCTCACTCAACAGCCCCAGAAAACGTTGCAGCACTTTGTCAAAAAATTTGTCCTTCAATATGAGAAAATCGAACCGTTCCCAGCGCAGGGGAATGAAATCCAGATCAAGCAGCCCGGCCACGGCCCGGATACCCGGACCGGCATGGGCTCGGCCTGAAAGAACTTCCAGTCCTACATCGAGATGACGAGACACTTCCCGGTCATACCCCTCTATCCCGGGACCCTGAAGACCGGCGCGGGTCAGTTCCGAATCCAAAAGGAGTCGGGTCCCGGTGCCCAATGCCCGATTGACGATCCGTATATCCTTGGCGCCCAAATCGGCAACGCCCTGTATATGTTTCGGGTTCCCTTTGGGCAGTAACAGACCCTGCTCCCGCATGCAGAAATTGATGACCCCGGGGATCTGGCCCAGCTCCTCCTGGGCAAACCCGAAATTGTACTCCTGGTCATCTTCCTGAAGCAGGTGGCTGGATGCCACGTGACAGAGGTTTCGCCTGAGGGCCCGTATGCCGCCGAGACTCCCCAGGTTGCCGAACACCCCCACATAATCCGGATGGCGTTGATTAAACAGGGAGATGGTACGATCCAGCAGAATATCGTTGCTTCCGGCGATAACAATCAGGCCTGGGTATGAAAGCAGCGGGTCAGCGCTTTTGGGATAATTGAGGGTTTGATTCTCCAACCACTGCTCCACAAGATGGCGGGGAAAGAGCCACTTGCCGGTGGCTTTTGTGGCCGGAAGTCCCTTATCTGCAATCAGGGCATAGACCATCTTTTCGTTGATATTAAGGAATTGAGCCACTTCACGAGTATTGAACAGCATTTTGGCCGCCATGGTCCCCTGCCTCCTTTTTTTGATGAATAGAGCATTTATGAAGCTATAAGTCAATATGCATCTACCCTTTTTAAGTATTGACGCCGGCAGCAAGATTCTGTATAAAAATACAGATCTCAGGCGGGATGACCGGCAAAGACCCGAGTGTCTGAGACAGGGCCCGGAACGTATCCGAACAGGCTGATGCCAAGAAGGTCTCAGCGCAACTCAACAGGACGCAATGTACACAAGGCCACGAAGGCAGGGGCAGGCGAGGGAGCCCGGTGTTCGTGGCTTTTTTTGTTTAAGTCCATGGGTCTTTTAATTATGATTAAGCGATACTGATAACCCCAAATAACCGTAAACGCGGATCAGAAAAAGGCCCTCAGAGATGCCTGCGTTTGTCAGCATCCGAGACCTATTGAAGAAAATATGGAATGCCGAGGGGAATTTTCCCCGAAAGGCGGTATGCATTTTGTATATAAGATTGTGGATGGGAGGTTTGATGCGATCTGTAAACATCTGTTTTTTCCACACCCTGGTTTGGGGTTTCCTTTGTTTCTTCTGTGTGGGACAGGCCCAACCGAGTGCTGCAGACAAGTCCCCTGCCGGGGTAAAGAAAACATCGGAACAAACCGTGGCCACGGATGTGGAAACCCAAAAGGCCGTGGACGCCTGGGCAGAGGAAGAAAAGAAACTCCTGGAAAAAATTGATCATCAGGAGCGAAACCTCAAACGGATTGCCTGGGAGCAGAATAAGACCTCGGAATATATCCAGACCCTTGAAAACAAGATCACCGAACTCAGGGAGGAGGCCGAGGAAATGGAAAAAATCAAAGCAGAACTTCTCCCCATTCTGGATCAAGGCCTGGAACGGCTGACCACATATGTTCAAACCGATATTCCCTTTGACAAGGCCCGGCGCCTCAAGCGCATAGAAGATGCGGGCCATACCCTCAACGATTATGATGCGGGTCTTTTGGCCAAGACCCGATCCCTTCTTGACGCTATTGCCGGCGAGGTCGATTTCGGTTACTCGGTGGATATTAAGGAAACCGAGGTTGAGATTGAAGGACGATCCACCCGTGTAACGCTCTTAAAAGTGGGACGTGTGGGGCTTTATGCCCTCAGCATGAACACTGAAAAGGCCTATGTCTGGAATCCTCAGAAAAAAGCATATCTCCCGGTACACAAAGGGGTCAGAGACATTGATGAGGCCATCCAGCTTGTAGAAAAAATCCGCATCATTGACCTGACCAAGCTACCCATGGGTCGGCCTGAGGAGGCGGCCCGGGCCGGAGGGGGCCGTCATGAATAGGATGATATGCATGGTGCTCCTGCTGACCGGTTGGTCATCAGCGGCATGGGCGGACCGTTCATTTGACCAGGTAACCTCGGATATCCAGGCCGAATATGAGGATTCGCGCAAACAACAGAAGCTGACGATTGAAGACATCAAATCGCGCCGACAGGCCCTTCAGAAAAGACTGGCAGATCTCAAGGCGAAAACTGCGGCCGCCTCTGAGACCCTCTCCGCGGATCAGGAGCGTCTAAAGAAGCTTTCTCAAAAACGGGATAAGATCACCCAAGCAGTCTCCCGGCGGCTGGCCGATGACAAAGAGCTGGGCGTCTTGCTTATCGATTCTGCCCGCAACTTTCTGGCCTTGGCCGAACGGAGTGCTTACAGTGCCCAAAGACCGGAGCGGCTTGAAACCCTGCGATCGTTCGTGGACCCCCACCGCGTCTTTCGGTTAAAAGATTTCCAGGCCCTGCTTAAGCTTTCCTTTGAGGATATGGCGGCATCTCGAGACAAGGTCGCCTATACAGGGACAATGGTGGACCGCAATGGCAATGAAACCAGTGGAGACATCATCCGGCTGGGCCATTTACCGGGCCTGTATCGGGCAAAAGAACAGGTGGGGTATCTGACCCTGAGTCCGGCTTCGGGCCGTCTAATCATGAGTCCGAGTCCTTCTTACTGGGTGCGGCAAAACCTAAAAGACTACTTTGAAGGTGAAACCAAGGCCGTGTATACCGACATTTCCGGGGGTGCGGCCATACAGCAGTTGGCCCACCGGGTCAGCTGGAAGGATCAGCTCAGAAGCGGCGGTATACTCGTGGT
>JAWLET010000056.1:0-12003 GCA_041685955.1 Desulfobacteraceae bacterium
CTTTATCCCCTCCACAAGATCAAACGGGGAACCTCCGTCTCGATCCAGGGCCACGATCCGTATGCCCGCATCCGTCAATCCCTGTTTCTGCATCTTTTCAATGGCCTCTTTGTCTTTGACGCCCATATATAGGAGAAGCCTTATCCCGGGAAGTTCACGATGGAGAAGATGGGCCGCCACCTCCCAGTTCCCCAGGTGAGACATGAGGATAATGCCGCCGGAGCGATCTGTTATTGCTGTTTTGAGATGTTCAAATCCCTGGGAGGTAAATGAAATATCATTGAGGTTATCCAGCATGACCCGTTCTACAAAGAGACGGGCAAAATGATGGTATTGCCGCCACGTATACCAGATATGGGCAAGCCTACTCCGGTCAGGGAACAGGGCCCGGTAAAATCTCAGACCCACACGCACCCGGTTCGGGAAGAACAGGAAATATCCCGAGGAAACCACCCAGGCAAACAGTTTCAGCACCCACAGGCCCACAAACTTTGAAGCAATGCGAAAGATATTATAAGAGAGACGCTTCATAAGGCTTCGGGGCTGTTTGGATTGAGGGAGCCTTAATAAGGTTCTCTGAGGTTTGCCCAACCTGTCACATCCGGCAGAAACGCCATGGACCATGTTCCCGGCCCCATGTGAACGCTTGAAGTCAGCGACAGCAAATGCAGCAAAATTTCCGCAGACGGATAGGTCTTGGCGATCTCTTCCTGCACCTCTTCTCGAACCCAGGACTCGTTATCCGTGTATTGGAGCATGATCAGCGGTTGGTCCTCTCTCGAAAACCTACTTTCGAGTTTGGAGAGGGCAAAATCCAGCTGGGCCTTTTGATTCCGGACCACACCGACTTTGGCGGCCCCTTCAGCCAAGGGGCTGATGACCGGCTTCATGTGAAGCAGATCCCCGAAAAAGGCGCTCGATTTGGAAAGCCGTCCTCCGGCAGCGAGATACTGCAGCTTATCCAGGAAGACATATTCTTCACATTGATCCACTGCCGATCGTGCAAACGCCACCACCTGATCCGGGTCGTCCGTCCGGGTCGAAAATCTGGCCGTGGCCATCACCACGGTAGCCAGACGGCCCGAGGCCGCACCCGTATCCATCACCGTAAACCGATTCTCATGGTCATATTCCTGTTTCCACTTCACGGCCGCATCAAAATTTCCGGTGTAAAAGGAACCCACGCAGAGGTAGAGGACCTTTGCATGTTGATTCAGGGCACTTTCATAATGCTGATAACGTTCAAATATCGAGGCCTGAGACGATGACACCGGTATACCCGCTCTCATAAACTTGTAGAGGTCCTGGGGACGAAAGAGGGTCTCGGGAAGGGACTTGTCCCCGGCGGTAATATAACTGTCCAGCAGCGTAATGCCGAGCTCCCGTGCCGTCTCCCGGCTGATGGATCCCGCGGCGTCCGTCATGATGTGAACGCACCCGCTGGTGGGGTCTTGTTTGAACCTCGAGGTCTGTCTGCTTAGATCATCGTCCGACCACTCCAGCACATGACACAACGATTCGATCCCGGCTCTGGCGCCGTGTCTGTTGCGGGTATGCATATGCACTTTATACACGTCATCATGGGGAATGACCACCACACTCTCTCCATGTTGGGATAACTGCTCAGGTATTGATTCATCATCAAACCGGACCACCATATCCACGCAATAGCCGTCTTCCCGGACTGAGGTGAACGCGGGACATACATGGAGCAACCCCCTGAAGACCTCTGTTACCGGCTGGAACCGGCGGATCTGTCCTGCAAGGCTGAGAAGAAACCCTTCCAGAAAGATATAGATGCCCAGAGCCCCCGAGTCCACCACACCGGCATCTTTGAGTTTGGGCAGGCGGTCCCGCGTAGATCGCACCACAGTTTGAAGACGCTCGATGATCCCCATTACATTCCCTGGTCCCGTTTTAAGCGGGGATCCTTCCATGATCTCGGTCAGGGCATCCATCACATCCAGCATGGTCCCGGACACCGGATCGCCAATGGCCTGCCAGGCCCGGTCCCTGCCCAATTGTGCGGCCCGGGGAAGCATTTGGGTGGAATCCGCGGTCAGAAGACCTGAAAAAAACAGGGCCGCGATGTTGCCGGAGTTGCCCCGGGCCGAAAGCAGAAGTCTGCGAGTAATTGTTTCACGGCCTGCGTCAAGCGCTCTTAAGGGGGAAAGCGTGGTGATCAGGTTCCGCCCGGTATCTCCATCCGCCACCGGGAACACATTGATCTGATCCAGAAGATCGGACCAGGCCGCCACCCGCTCAAGCCCGGTAATATGGGCATCCTGAATGTATTTTTCCATTCCTAAAATCCCAATGCCTTTTGAATGTCCCCGGGTATTTCAAAACTCATTTCCATTTCAGGGTGTTTTACCGCCACCTGTTCACTTCTACCTTTGGCACATATCTCGGGCTTTCCCACACGCCGGATTTCAAAATCCATCACGATTTTGGCCCTTGCATCCAAAATCGTGGCCCGGCAAATAAACTCGTCCCGGTGGCGTAGTGAAATCACGTGCTTTGTGGTGGTTTTGATGATGGGGAAAAGATAGCCCGTGTTCTCAAAATAACCGAAAAGATCAATCCCGCATGCATCAAACAGGGCCAGCCTGGCCACATCAAAATATTTCAAGTAATTGCCGTGCCAGACCATATTCATGGGATCCAGATCATGGAAAGGGACCTTCTGTCTCACTTCGCAGCTGATCCGATCCCCTTCCTTTGTCATGCAAACCCCTTTCGAAAACCCGATTCCCCATAAGCCGACACCTGCGTTTGGCGCCATTCAAACCGATATTGGATTAAATGATATCCCTTCACGAAGACAAAAAGCCTAAGTCACTCTCCGGTTTATTGTCAAGATTTTATTGACTCCCAAAGCCCGTGCTGATAGGCTAAATTTATCTAATGGGTTCATCTAAAATTCGCTCATTGATCACATTTACATGGACTTCTCCGTGCCGTACCCATTGCCCATACAGAGAAACGCCCTTCGATGGGCAGGCATTGCCCTGCTTCTACTCATTCTGCTTCCCTCCAGCGGCCGGGCTGAGGAAAAACAGACCGACCCGGTCCGGGATCGCTATGGATTCGCCCTCAGCTACGGAAACACCTTCACCCCGGATAGTGATATCGGATTCTGGAAAGGGACGCTGTGGGCCATGTTCGACTATGACAAAATCTGGGGCCACAGCGCCCCCGAGGCCCTCCGGTTCAAAGTAGAATTGAGCCTGGGATCCACCACCAGACCCGAGTACAAACTCATGGCCTCCACCGGAATGATGGCCCTTTATTACCTTGACTGTCTCTCCACCCGGTTTATGACCCCCTATATCGAAGGCGGAATCGGGATCATTTATACCGATTTTCAAGTAGAAGGCCAGGGGTCCCGCATCAACTTCAACCCCCGGGCCGGTTTAGGGGTGGAATTCCCCATGGGCCGAGAAACCCTCTTTACCGCCCTGAGGTGGGACCATATCTCCAATGGGGGATTAAACAAAGACAACCAGGGCATTGATTCCTGTATATTTATGGTAGGGGTTTATTTTTAGACGGGCTCTACACCGTTTTGTTTTCAGGCACAGCAGCAACCGCCTCCATCACCGGCCGCCCGACCAGTTCAGACAAGGGCGCCACCGTGAATTCCCGCTCCCGTATCCCGGTCAGTATCCGCTCCATCTCATCCAGCCAGTAGGATAAAAGGCGCTCATCCGGGGAGCTCGCATCATGAAGGGCGATGATGGCATCCGGGTGAAGTTTTCCCAGAATCCGGCCTGACAGATCCTTGATCCACCGGTTCCCCCCATCCGCGGCTCGACAGCTGAAACTGAGGGCATACAGGCCGGCCTTGGACAGGACCGGGCCCAGCCCCGGATAAGTGATCCCCACCGGCGGCCGGAAGGCCAGGGGTCTGATCCCGAGATTCGCCAGGATCTCCTGGGTGGCCACAATCTCCCTTTTCAGGGTACGGCGTCTTTTGAACATCACCAGGTTGTCATGGGTAAGGGAATGATTCCCTATGCTATGCCCTTGATTCAGGATGTCGCTTATCAGTCCCGGGTAACGGGCCGCCTTTTCTCCCACCACAAAAAAGGTGGCCTTCATGTCATGGGCTTTAAGGAGACCAAGCAATCTGGGGGTGGACCAGGGATCGGGTCCGTCGTCAAAGGTAAGGGCCACCGCCCGTTTTCCGGATCTTCCCTTGCTGATGACCGGAAGGAAAAAACCGAATTTGGGCAGAAAGGGTGCAATCACGCACAGGGTCAAAAAAAGGCCCAGGGGGATAACCACCAATCCCGGGGCCACAAACAGAAAAAACAGGCCCGTCACCAGGGCCGCAAGCCCGGTCCAGTCGCCGGGGGATAAATGAATGTACCGCATGACTCTCATTATGACCCTGCCTCATAAAGGGGTGTCCGCGACGATCCAGGTGGATTCCCTGTTATTCCCCGACGGGGCCACCCGCTCGATCTGAAACCCTGCAAGGGTGACCATCCGGGTGATCCGGTCAATGGGCCGATAATATGCATGTATTCTAAACAGCCTGCGCCGAAGTGCCTCAACCCGCCATAACCAGGTGGGCGTATTGGGGGAGGGAATCACCACCCGCATAATCAGGCGCCGTTGGGTTCCAAGGCTGTGATATATCCGTTTAAGGGTCAGACCTAATTCATCATCCCCGATAAAATGAGTGATGTCCAGCATCAGGGCCAGATCCGCCGGATGTTCAAACGCGGGCACCTCCGGGGCATGGCCCTGTTTTGCCAGCCCCCGCCGCCCAAAGGCCTTGGACGCGATACGAATCCTTTCCTCGTCCGGATCCAAACCCTTCAGGGTAGCTCCTTCAAAGCGCTCCAGAAACCAGCAACCCGGTACGCCGTATCCGCACCCGATATCCATAATCCGGCTGACCTCGTAGGGGACATTTAAAAATCCCGGCAATTCTGAAAACATGGGATCCAATCTGAGCTTAAACCGTGCGAACACTCTGGGATAGGCCTCGCGCCGTTTATACCGCTCCAGCACCCGATCCTTGAGGGAACCGGCCATGTTGCGTACTTGCCCCTCTCCCTGAAAAAATGCCTTCAACATGGGCGGCAATATGAGGAATGCGCCCGTCACCGCATAGCCGATACCGAGAAGGGAGGTAAATCCGGCACTGCGCAGAAGAGAATGCTGTGCAAAACACAAAACCCCGAACCCGATCATGGTGGACGCCGCGGCCATGAATACGGCCGTCCGTATGAGACCGAAACCGGGATGGGTATGGGTTCCGTATCTCTGATAGGATCGCACCAAAAAGAGAGAATAGTCGATCCCCATGCCCAGGACCACAATGGAGAGCATGAGTCCGGGGATGTCCAGGGAATGCCCAGCCAGGTTCAAGGTCCCCAAGGTGCTGACCAGGGCGAAAAGGACCGGCAAAAAGGACATAACCGTCAGTTTCCAGTCCAGGAAAAACAAAAAAAGGAGTACGGCCACAGTCAGGCCGATGATGATCAGCATCCGTGTGAACGTGGAAAATAATAGGGATCCGAGTTTCTGGGAAAAGTGGGCGGGATCAAACATCCGGCCCGCATCTGTGTATCGCTGGTACATCGCTTCCGGCACATAGGCCTCGCCAGGGACAAAGGTTGTGGCCTGAAACCATAGAGAATCCGGTCCCTTTGATATCCCCAACAGACCGAACAGGGGTTCGGGAATTTGAGTGTCTCCGTCATGGAAGGTCGTCTCCGAGATTGCCTGGAGAAAAGGAGCGAACGCTCCGGTGGAAAACCCCAGCTCAGCAGATGTCTTTTTCAAGGCCGCTTTCACAGCACTACGCCGTTTTGGAGTCCAGAAGTCCTTCCAGGCAGCAAAATTCTCCTGTTGCCGTGATTCACCCGGAAAAACCATCGAGCTCACAAACCCGGAATCAAGCTTATCCGCCCGAACATCCGCCTCCATCATTTCCAGGACCCGGTCTCCCTTTTCCTGCAGTCCTTTCAGGCTCTCGCTCTGGGTCATGAAATGGACTTTTCCATAGATGCTGTTGCCCCACACCCGGCCCAGCAAACGCTCAATCCCGGCCGTCTCCTTGCTCACCGTGTTCATGGTACTGAGGCTCACCTCGGTTTGGGGCCGGGCAAAAAAAAGCATAATAACGGCAAAAACAAGGGCTGCATAAGCCCCTTTTTTTCCTGCAGATGAGAACCGGTCCGTCACCCGGCGAAGTGCCAGGCGTCTGGATGGTCCCGGGGGCATGTGGGGAAAAATCAGAGGAAACACCGTATGCACAAACAGGAATGAAAACCCGATACCCAGGACCGTAAACTGGCCCAACTGATTCAGCATGGGGAAATCACTGAGACACAACGCCCCGAAAGCGCCCATGGTGGTCAGGGCCGCAAACAGCCCCACCCCCCGGATTTCCCGGGAAGCGGCTTTGCCCGAGGTCTCACGGGGTTGATCCAGAAAAAGCAGATAAGCGATCCCGTGATCCACGGTGATGGAGATAATCGCGCCCCCGAACCCCAGGACCATGATGGAAATGGCCTGATGAAAAAGGGAGAATACAAAAAATGCGGTTGCGGTTCCGGCAATGGCGGGGAGAAAGGCAAAAAGACCGATCACGGGCCTGGAAAAGGCAAAAATGAGGAGTAATGCAATTCCCGCCATGGCGAGAAGAATGGCCCTTTGAACGTCCTGTCTTACAATCCGTTCATTATCCAGAGCCACCCGATAGGCACCCAGGGGGTTCAAGGACACCTTGGATCCGGCACGGTCATATCGATCCTTGAGCTGGTCTGATAGGTCATTGAATACCCGGGTCAGCTTTCTCGCAAATTCCGTATCCGTACCGGAAACCTCTGGCGTGACCACCAACAGAAGGTGTTTTTTATCCGGAGACAGGATCCGGCCCTTGTACAGCACCATTGAATTCACCGGCGCCAGGGGAGAGAGCCTGGCCAGGACCAGGTTTCTCAGACCCAGGGGGTCCTGTGAGATCAATTCCGCCTGACCGATATTCTCCAGACTCATGAGGCCCGAATGCGTTTCTTTGAGCCTGTCGTGGATGCGGGCTGGGTCCAGTAACGGCCTTACAGCTTCATGAAGCGCTTTTTCAGTGAACAATACCGGCAAATTATCCACGATATGGGACAGTAAAACCGGAAACCCCTCCTGAAACGCACCCATCCCCACCTGCTTGAAAAGACCGCTTTGAGCCAATTTCTGTTCGACCAACCCGCCACACCTGACCAGTTCATCCGGATCAACACGGCTAAGGGAAATGTCCACAATGATTTGGTTTTGAACGGGATGGTGTTTGAGAAAATGGCCGGCATCGGAAATAACCGGATCCTGCCGGGGCAAATATTCCATGATATCCGTATCAATTTGAATCCGGTATAGGCCCATGACGGCCAGAACGGCCATCACCAAAGTGGTGCAGATGAAAAGGCGCAGATTGAAGGGCTTCAAGTGTCTATTCCTCATGCGATCCAGAGCCCCATGATAATGCCCAGGATGACAAGATGGCCTGCGATAATCATCATCTTGTGACGGTGATACAGTTCATTCATTTTTTGCAGCCGCTTCAATCCTCCGCACAACCGCCTGAATCGGTCCAAGGCCAAAAACCGCTCATTGTCCGAGGGCGAACTGCTCTGAAAGGCAAGGGCCGGACAGGCCGCATAAAGATGATCGGGCTTTAAATTGCGGATCAAATCGTCAAACGGAACCCCTTGCCAGGGAATCTGTACCAGGGTCTCGGCAAATTTACGGTTCACGCCGTAGGCATGGGACAGACATTGATATTCCACTTCCATAACGGCGCGGTTGTTGGTCCGCCGGCTCTTTTTGACCATGCATCCCCAAAAAAACAGGTTCCACCAGGGATGACGGGCCAAAAAGTCGACACATTGCTCGAGTTGCTCTGACCGGAAACCATCAAAAACCACATCGTCTTCAAATATCAATATCCGCTTTGCGCCCGTCTTGAGCCCTTTTTCCATACACATCATGTGCGACTCATAAATCCCCTGCTCACAATCGCTGGGATGTTTGCGGACAAAGACAAACTCCACCTGTTCAGACAATCCCACTTTAGCGAACTGCCGCCTCGCCTCCCGCTGTCTGTCTTTCCGCTCATTTAATGAAATGCAAAAGGCCTTATCGAAATAGTCCCAATACATGATGTGCGCCCTTACCTATTTTTCCGTTCGCCTTGTCTGTGGACAACAGGTCTCGTGTTCAGCAAAGGACTTGATTCTCAGCTCACTCCTGTCGTAAACTTATCCCTCGGCATAATGGTTTATGAGAAAGAAAACCGGATTGGCCTACAGGCATCCAGTCATGCAGAGTGGGGCTGCAGTATTTCCCATCGCGTGACCGCGGGTTATGTATTATAAAATCCATAGAATCTTCGTGGGGCGGTGTCTCATGGCTACGGCTTCCTTTCATGCATTAGTTACATGGTCGCACCCAAGAATTCAATCTCATTTTTCCAGCTGTCACACGGGATCAATCCTGAACGAGACGAAAATGGCCATAACAAGGCATATTTTAAAAAAAATCTCACAAACCCAATTCGCACAAAAGGCCGTCCAAGACCAAGCCGATCTCAGTGCGTTTAAACAACGGCCCACCCCCCGCATTATCCTGGGCGTATCGGCCATCGCCATCAGCTATGTGATCGGTTGGCCCGCGGTCGGTGCGCTGGGGACCCTGTCCATATACTTCCAGGAACCGCTTTGGGTGGTTATCGGGGGTCCCGTGACCTACGGATTATCCCATTTGGTGTTCCTGGCAGGCATGTATCTTGCCGGGGCCAAATATACAAAGGTTTTCCTGAGATGGGCCACCAGAGTGACCATAGAAAAGCTGAACAGCTGATAAAAGCCCTCTTCCCAAAACACCAGAAAACCTGATGGAAATCTTATGGCACAAGAGAAAAGCCGACACTATACGGGTGTATTTCAGAGAGGGATATCTGAACGCGCTTGTGTGCTGGGTGCGGGATGTTCCGCTTCCTTGGTCTGCCTCCTCAATTTCTGGGCCGGGCAGTGGGAGCTGACAAAGACATTGGTCTCGCTGGGTTTTGCGGTCTTTGCCACCATTCTTCCCCTATTGAGTCCCAAATGGGTTGCAAGGATACCCATCTTTCTTCATATTTTCCGCCATGCCATCCCCGCAGTCATCATCGGGGTCATTGCCGGCCTTTTGAGGCGTGACTGGTCGGTCATGGCAGGGGGCCTCTGCGCCGCCGTCATTCCCGTAATCGTGGTAATACTGACAATGATCGCGCATAGCACCGAAACCTACACGTCAGAAATCCCGGTATGGCTTTACACCATCAACTGGGCCCTGGGCGCCGCATACTGGTTCTCCGGCGCCGCCTACAGCGCATCCACGGTGATGCGCTGTCTTAACCGGAGGAAAACCATTCCCTGACCAGTCCGGTTGGCTGTTGACGGCCCTCTGATAAAGGCAAGGTCGAAAAAATCATAAAAGGGGTTTCTTTTTCAGGACGCTCATGATAAAGGTCTTTTTAATGCCGCAGTAAGGCAGTGGATATGGAACATCATGGCAGGTTAAATTCCTGCGGCCATGGGCCGGGCGGGGTCGACAATTTTGAACTGCATAAGCGGTCTCTGGCCTCTTTCCCTCCCTTTTGGCAAATGACCCGATTTCTCCTGAAATTCATCATTCAAAAACCATCCACGGCTGTTCTTCCTTGTAGAAAAGGGTAAACCCTCCACCTTTACCAGAGGATCGGGCCTTTCACAGGAAACCCATGTTTTGCACAGCCGGCGGGACCGACTGATTTGTCACCAGAATAAGGAGTAGAAGACACTGAAATGATCAACCATTCGCATATCATAGGGACCGGGTCGGCCATGCCCGAGCGAATTTTGTCCAACAAGGAACTCGAGGGCATCGTGGACACCACCAATGAATGGATCTTCCGCCGCAGCGGTATCCGGGAACGACGCATCTCATCCAATGCAAAAGAAGAAAGCACCACCAATCTGGCCACCAAGGCCTCTGTAAAGGCGCTGGAAATGGCGGCAATCTCTCCCACCGACCTGGACATGATCGTGGTCGGCACGGTGACGCCGGACAGGCAGTTTCCTTCCACCGCATGCATGGTCCAGGAGGCCATAAATGCAGATAAAGCTGCGGCATTCGATGTTTCAGCCGGGTGTTCGGGGTTTTTGTACGCACTGACCGTGGCCAACAACGCCATTTCATGCGGGACCATCAGGACCGCGTTGGTGGTGGGTGTGGAACGGCTTTCCAGCATCATCAATTGGCAGGACCGGGGCACATGCGTCCTCCTGGCGGATGGTGCAGGTGCGGTGGTGCTCACCGCCAAACCAGCCCAGGGCGGAATTTTATCCAGCCATTTAAAATCAGATGGAAAGTTCTGGGAATTTCTTCACGCCTCGGACGGAAATTCCTATCTCCCCGCCATTTTAAAGGATGTGGCCAAACGCCCCTTTCATCTGAAAATGCAGGGGAACCCCCTTTTCAAGCGGGCCATCCACTGCATGTCCCAGATCGCCAAGGACGCACTGATTCACAATAATCTCAACACAAACGATATCAGCCTGGTTGTTCCTCACCAGGCCAACATGAGGATCATCGAAGCCCTTGCCAAAAACATCAAAATTCCCATGGAAAAGGTCTATACCAACATCCACAAGTATGGAAACACCTCATCCGCCACCATTCCCATCGCCCTGGACGAAGCCAACCGGGAAGGACGTCTGATGAAAGACGGCCATGTGCTTTTGGTGAGTTTCGGGGCCGGCCTGACCTGGGCCGCCAGTATATTGCAGTGGACCCTTTAGATGCCGCGGGCCATTCAGAGATCAGGGGTCGGGTGTCAGGTGTCAGGGAAGTCCACATACTGAAACCCGAACACCGACACCTGTCGAAGATCCCGTCTTCAGCGGGAAAACCAATTTGGCGCCTTTTTTGGTGTTCAGGCACCCAACCCCTCCAACAGGGCCAGTACATTATGGCCCAAAACCTGGTGGTTGTAGCCCCCCTCCAGGATCCCGAAACACCCGCCACCGGTCCGCCTTGAGGCGGCCCGGACCATTCTTCCTATGTCCCGGTAATCATCCGTGGTCAGGGTTCCGCCCCAGTCCGCTTCATGGTTGTCAAATCCGGCCGATATCCCGATAAGATCCGCATCACATGCCTCCATCTCCTCTGCCACTTCTTCCAGATAGGCCTCCCGGTTTGCCGAGACGCAATTGTGAATGGCGACATAGTCCTTTCCTTTCAGAATATTGACCGTACCGTCCCCAAAATGAAGATCAATATCCAGGACATAGGCACGCTGGATCTTTCCATCCGACTTCAGCCGCTGAAGCGCGACGGCCATATTGTTGAAGTAGCAAAATCCCCAGGATGTATCGGCTGAGGCGTGATGCCCGGGGGGTCTGATGAGGCCAAATGCGGGTGCTTCGAGACCATGGGTCGCCGCCTGGATCGCCCCGCCCGCAGCGAGTGCGGCAATGGGATAGAGGCCGCGGCGCTCCACATGGGCCATGTGGGCCTCGGTATGGGCCAGGGCGATATCCGCTTCTGAAGCAGGGTTTGCCTGAATGATCTCCACCCCGGGGGCAGAATCGATCACCGCCATGACCGCCTCCATCCTTCCGGCTGCAGCCGCAGGATCGGACGTATATACCTGATAGAAGTCCTCGTGAAATATGACCTTCATATTGACCTCCTCCCACACAAGGATGACCGGTTATGGTTCTTTTTCAATCCCCTGTGTTTTGACCCGGCGGCGTTCCTTCATGCTGGCTGCGATCTGCTTATAAGCGATGTAGTACTTGAAGATATTGCCCACATACTGGACTGTCTCCCGGCCGATCTCCCGGGCCGCGGCCACTTCCACGTTGCGGAACCATATATCGGGATTCAACCCCATACTTTTGGCGACTTTGCGAAGCTGATTAATACGGGCCGCTCCCGCATTATAGGCGGCAAAGGTAAACAGGA
>JAWLET010000350.1:0-2748 GCA_041685955.1 Desulfobacteraceae bacterium
CTCAGGTCCACCATGGTCGGCATCGGTTTTAGCGAAATTATCACCTACAGCTTTATTTCGCCTGAGTCAGCCGATACACTGGGGGCTGACTCACAGAGTGAACTCAGGGCGTTTACCCCGTTAATGAATCCGCTTACCGTGGACCAGTCCGTGCTCAGAACTTCGTTGCTTCCGGGCTTGATGACCACAGTCAGGACCAACAGGCTTCATGACGAAAAAGACCTCAGGCTATTTGAATGGGGAAAAACCTTCCATCACAGAGAGGAGGAGCGCCAACCCCTGGAGAAAAATTGCCTGGCCGCTGTAATGACGGGGAGGGCGCAACCCAAACAGTGGTACAATACTGAGCGGGTTGTGGATTTTTATGACATGAAGGGTTCGGTGGAGGCGCTCTTGAAGGGGATAGACATTGAGAACCTCCGCTTTGAACGGGGAAATGCTTTTCCCGGCTATGACCCGGAGCTCTCGTGCGGCATTTACGGTTCAGGAATACACATCGGGCAGGTGGGTGCGGCGTCTTCACAGATGAGGGCCGCTTATGATCTCAAGGAAGCGCCTGTTTTCCTTTTTGAGCTGAACATCCAGCGCCTTATGTCGGTGATGGGTCAGGAAAAGCAATTTCGTCCATTACCTAAGTTTCCTGCGGTGTACCGGGACATCTCCCTGGTGGTGGATCGTCAGGTGGAAAGCGGCAGTATTGTAGCGCTAATTAGGGAAGAGGGGGGAGATCTCCTGGAGTCGGTTCACATTTTTGATATTTACGAGGGGAGCCAGATCGGTGATTCTGAGAAGGCTATCGCTTTCAGAATCAGCTACAGGTCTGCTCACGAGACCCTTGATGGTGAATTTGTTAACCAACTACATGATCGCATTATCCGTAAGATCTGTCAAGAGACGGAGGGCAGATTGAGGGAGAGGTGATATCATGCTCCAGATCCCGGAGAACAGGCGGTATTTTCGCATCGGAGAGGCAAGCCGAATCGTGGGGGTGGCCCCGTATGTCTTGAGGTACTGGGAGAGCGAGTTTCCACAGGTAAAGCCCAAAAGGGCGGATTCCAACCAGCGGACATATCAGCGAAAGGAGATTGAAACACTACTGAATATCAAAAGGCTGCTCTACGAGGAGAAGATGACCATTGAAGGGGCCAGGCGGCTTCTCAGTCAAGGAGAAATGCGGCGCCCCGGGTCTCCGATCCCTTCGATGGAGATGATAAAAAAGGAATTATACGCCATACTGGACATACTGAGATAGCGCACTCATATGAAGGGGGAAGCGTGAGTCCGGACGTTTAAAAGCTGGGAAGGTTTCATCCCTTTTGGTTTATTTTATCCCGGAGGACGCCTGAGGTCTTGAACACGATGACCCGTCTTTCTCGTAATTGAAGGTCTTGTGTGGTCTGGGGATTTCTCCCCCGCCTTGCCGACTTTTCTTTTACCACAAACTTACCGAATCCGCTTATCAGCAGGTTTTCGCCTTTTTCCAGATTTTTCTTAATCAGTTCAAGAAGTCCCTCAGTGACAGTTCGGGATTGAATCTTGCTGAGTCCCACCTGATGATAGATCGAGTCGATAATTTTTTCTTTGGTCAGGGCCACCTTTGATCCTCCTTTTCAAACAACTGAATGCAAGGCTCCTGGAGTTCTCCCTTCTCATGGGCCCGGCTGTATACGGGCCGTCGACTGTTTGAAAACAAGCCGATGCCTCTCAATTTATTAAGGAATAAATATGGCTTATGAGAGAAATGGTGTCAAGTGTTTTTTGTCTGTAAAAATTTTTCCTTCAGTTTTTTGTTCACCGCATCAGGCACAAGATCGCTCACATCCCCCCCGAAACTGGCAGCCTCTTTGATAATGGTGGAACTGGTATAAAACCATTTGTAATCGGTCATCAAAAAGACCGACTGAATGGTCCGATCCAATTTCCGGTTCATTAATGCCATTTGGAATTCATATTCAAAGTCAGAAAGGGCCCTCAACCCCCTGAGGATCGCGTTCGCCCCGCGATCCTTTACATAATCCACCAGCAGGCCGTCAAAGGTGTCTATTTCCGTGTTGGGTTCTCTCCGTGTCGCTTCCTGGATCATATGGATCCTCTCCCCGACGGTGAAGAGCGGTTCTTTATGGGGATTGTTCAGTATGGCTATGATCACCTTGTCAAATATGGTCAAGGCACGATTCACGATGCTCAGATGCCCGTTGGTAATGGGGTCGAAAAAACCTGGGTAAATTGCCGTGCTTGCACTCATGTTGTCTCCTCATGCATGTATATGGTTATTCGAGTATCGCCGTACGACCGGATATCAATACATCGTAAACCAGGGAGATGTTCCGGTAGCACCGCTTCTCTCGCGGTTTCCGCCACCACCCGGACCCCGGGTGCAAGGATTTCTGCGATGGAGGGATGTTTAAGTACGAAGGGAATTCCATCGCATTTGTAGGGCGGGTCAAGGAATACCAGATCAAACCGTTTACTGCTGATCGATTGTCCCTGGGGTATGCCCTGTTTGAGATCCCTTTTCAGGATCTCGGCCGAATGACGGTACCCACACCGGGTGAGATTTTTATTGATCAATTCAATGGCTTCCTGTGTATGGTCAATGAACGCAGCGAATTCAGCTCCCCTGCTCAGGGCCTCCAGACCAAGGCTGCCGGTTCCTGAGAACAGATCCAATACGGTTAACCCGGTCAGGTTTTGTCCCATGATGCTGAAGATGGCTTCTCTTACCCTGTCGGAAGTGGGACGAATGGC
>JAWLET010000351.1:0-2744 GCA_041685955.1 Desulfobacteraceae bacterium
AATGGATGAAGCTGCTGAAATCCTGGTGGATTCAAAACTGACCATCGCTTTGACCGGTGCGGGTATATCCGTGGAATCGGGGATTCCGGACTTCAGGAGTGCCGATGGCCTGTGGGCAAAATATGACCCGGCCGAGTATGCCACTATCCAAGCGTTCAGGAGCGATCCTGAGAAAGTGTGGAATATGCTCAGGGAAATGGATGAAGTGGTGGGTCGGGCAAAGCCCAACGAGGCCCATAAAGGCATGGGAGAACTTGAGCAGATGGGATGTCTTCATTGTGTCATTACCCAGAATGTGGATAATCTTCACCAGGCCGGGGGTTCCAGGGAGGTTATCGAGTATCATGGGAACTCCAGCACGCTTTCCTGTCTGTGGTGCGGGAAACAATACCGGACCGAAGAGAAACGGAGTGAATTTCCTCCCAGGTGTAAATGTCAAAAGGTGTTGAAACCGGATGTGATTTTTTTTGGTGAAGCCATACCCGAATATGCCATGCGTCGGTCCTTTGAACTGGCATCTTCGGCACAGGCCCTGTTGGTGGTGGGAACCTCAGCCGTGGTATCCCCTGCGAACACCATTCCTTCGGTGGTGAAAAAAAACAGGGCCAAAGTCATTGAGATCAATAAGGAGAGGACCCATCTGACCAGCACCATGAGCGATATCTTTTTTGAGGGAAGTGCAGGGGAGCTTATCCCTCAACTGGTGGCGGCGGTCAGGAAACGGAAGGGCTCAGACCGTTAGGCCACGGGCCACAGGGTTATCGCGGCTTAATGAAATCTTTCAGATTGATGATCTTTTGGTCATTGGCGGAGTCTTCTTTCATGTGCTTCCAGGATCCCTTTATTTTTTCTTTCCGGATTTCGCTGAGCATTTGCTGCAATTCAGGGTTTTTTTCGACGAGTTCCTGAATCTGGAGATTCAATTCCTTCCATTGCTTTTCCATATCTGTGGTATCCAGATCAAAGTCCTCTAAAGACGCCAGAAGAGAGCCGAGATGGGATAAAAGACCGAAATGGGTGACCCCTTCAAGATAGTAGGGGCAGTGGCACCAGATACTGAGGCAATTATAGCCTCTTTTCCGGGCTTGGGCGAGGATGATGGAATGGATGGCGCTGGGCCCTTTGTAGGTAATCGGTATCAGTTGTTTTTCTTTCAACTTCGCCGTAAGGATGTCACTGGATGCAATTCCTGACATGATCCTGTCTGAGTGAAGCACGTTGTCATACATACCGCCCAGGGTAATGATGGTTTTAACGCCCAGATCTCGGCAAAAGGACATTAATTCATGGACAAAATGGCGCCAGTTCAGTTGGGGTTCGTGGGACCGGAGAACCAGAATTCGCCCCTGGACAGCAGAGGCCCTGGCCCAGTAAAAAGATCCACCGGGTAGAGAAATATCTTTTATCTCTCCCGCTTCAATCTCTACCGTGGGTCGGTTTTTATCGTAGTGAAAATACAGATCAGGATTGAGCTCCGCAAAGGCTTCGGCATCCAATTTCCGAATCAGGTAGGAAACCATCCCCTCAGAGATGTTTAAGGCATTTCCCCACCCGTCAAAACCGGCAATGAGCGTGGGATGGTGTACAGGGGGACGATAATGTATTTGAATTCCTTTTTGCATTATGGTCTGGAGTGTGGCAGCGGGCTCAGGGATTGTCAAGGATTTCGTGGTCGGAATTGACTCCCGTGTTCAGGGCCTTATGAAGTTATGGCCCCCATTGACCTGTTGGCCGGGAAAAGGAGCGTCATTCCTTGTTGACAAAAGTAAAAAAAGGTTTAAATTAGCCGGATTATCCCTGGAATCGTTCCGGGGTCCTACGCAGAACCATCGGTAAGTCCATCGGCGGACCGATCTGAATACGGGATGAAAACGATTGGCTATCGAGATAGATAATGCGGTCCTGGAAAAGGCCTGCAAGGAAATTATTGAAAGCATTCTCATCTGCCTTCCCAATGCCTTTAAAGGTACGGTATACAGGGTAGGCCGGCCGCCTGAAATGATCGCCAAACGGATCACCTCAGGGGAGATTGACAGGGAGAGCAACATGATTATCTGGGGACTTCCCGAGAAATCGGATTACAACCCCCCTGGAAAGTCGTGGCTGGCGTACCGGGACGAACCGGTTCGGCCATTGGAGGCAATGGGGTGGTGCGTGGAACGGCAGAAGAGTTGGACTGCGGAAGACCCGGGAAATGACGCCAGAAGTGTTCGACTCCAGGTGGAAGGGGTCATGACTGATTTCCACCATATGGAGCCGGTCCTGATCCGAAAGGAAGACCTGCATTTGTCCGAAGGGCTGCTGTCAAACTATCCACGGAACTATGCTGGAGAGGTCTTGTGGCAGGATAGCGACTACGTGGTGGCCGCTGTCATCAAGATCCATTTTCGTCCCCACTCCATAAAGGTGGGAAGTCCGGAGACCAAAATCATCAAACGGCTCTCCCGTGTCCTGGGTACGGAGCTTCTGTCTTATGAGCTTAAACAGCAAAGTCTTGAGGCTACACGCCTTCTGGCGGAAGATCGATCCAAGTCTTATAATATTCTTGCGGATGCATTACGAAACGCCATCACAAAATCAGGTTTGATTTTTTCGCTCATCAAGTTAGAGTTCGGCTTTCTGAGAGATCAGTGGGAGAGCGTGCTGTTAAAGGACTCTGATCTGAAAGAAAAAAAGCGGGATGCAGTAAGCCGGCTGAATCGACTGGTCCAAGAAATCCCTGACGCATATGAAGTGGTCCGAAA
>JAWLET010000057.1:0-11916 GCA_041685955.1 Desulfobacteraceae bacterium
GTCATCATCACCATCATCGGAATCATCCTGAGTTTTGGATTGGGCCTCTATTTTTCAAGACCGCTCATCACATTACGGGAGAGCACCAAGGTCTTGGCCTCAGGCAATTTTGGGCACAGGGTAAAAATCCGGCGTAAGGATGAAATCGGCGACCTGGGTGAAGCCTTTAATCACATGGCCGAAGGCCTGTCAGAGAGGGAAGTGATTAGGGAAACATTCGGCAAGTACGTTACCCCGCAGATCAGGGATGAAATTCTCTCCGGAAGGATACCCCTTGATGGTGAAATACGGATGGCGACGGTCCTTTTTGCCGATTTGAGGGGATTTACCCCTTATGTGGAGGGGCACTCGCCGAAAGAGGTCATCCAGGGCATGCGGGCATATTTTAATGCCATGCAGACCGCCATCAGATTGCATGACGGACTCATACTCCAATATGCAGGAGATGAAATCATGGTGGTATTCGGAGTGCCCCTTCAGAGTGAAAACCATGCCGAAAAGGCGGTGTCTGCCGCGCTTGAAATGAGGAATCAACTGGAGCGCTTTAACAGAGAAAGAACCCGGAAAGGACTGACCCCCTTCAGCCACGGGGTGGGTATTCATACCGGAGAGGTGCTGGCAGGCAATACGGGGAGTGATGATCAACTCTCCTACTCCTTGATCGGGAATGTGGTCAATATTGCATCAAGGGTTCAAGGCCTCACCAAGGAATTTCACTGTGATATCTTGGCCACCGAAGAAACCGTAAACAGATTAAGCCAAAAACCGAAGATGGAGAAAAAATCTCCCGTGATGGTCAAAGGCTATTCCAAATCTATCGTGGTCTACCAAGTCATCCAGCCGTTCCAGTGAGAAGTCAGTATTTATCATAGAGAGGGAATTATGGAAAAAAGAAACCAGCCTTCATACACGATGACAGCCCGATCAATCATTTTGCTGGCCGTTGGGAGCCTTTTATGCCTGCTGTCCGCCTGCGTTACCCCCACAGACAGGGCCACCCCAAGTACGGTTCCCCAAAAAGCTGCCATAAAAACGCCTCAATTTGAGTCGGATGACTACATCATCTATGTGCTGCAGCAGGAGGAGGACCCGATCACACTGGCCGAAAGATTCCTGGGAGACCGGAATAAGGCATGGATCATTGAGCAATCCAATCCGGATATTTCCTATGAAAAGGATCAGGTCGTCATTATTCCCAAAAACTTCAACCGCAAAGGTGGACTGTCCCTTAAAGGATATCAAAAGGTCCCCATATTCTGCTATCATCACTTTGCAGACGCCTGCAATTCTTCACTGTGTATCACAGCGAATAATTTTGACGAGCAAATGAGGTACTTGAAAGATAACGGCTACCGCACCATAACCTTGAGGGATATGGCGGAGTTTCTCCGCTATGAAAAAACCATTCCTGAAAAGGCGGTGATCATCACCATTGATGACGGATACAGGTCTGCATACCAAATCGCCTATCCCATTCTCAAGAAATATGGGTTCGTGGCATCGCTGTTTGTGTATACGGATTTCGTGGGAAGTTGTCGAAATGCAGTCACCTGGGATCAACTCAGGGAGATGAAATCACACGGATTTGACATCGGCTCCCATACCATAACCCATTGTGATCTGACCCAAAAAAACGAGAGTGAAACGAACTCGGACTTTTTAGCGCGAATTACCCGGGAGCTCCGTGAATCGAAAGCACTCATTGACAAAGAGCTGAACCAGGAGACCTTGGCCATAGCCTTTCCCTACGGATGCTATAATTCCAAGGTGGTGGCCATATGCGATAAGGCAGGATATAAGCTCGGGTTAACGGTCAAGCGGGGGAGCAACCCGTTTTTCGCTCCTTCCCTGCGGTTGAGAAGGAGTCAGCTGTTACAAGGAGACCTTCAATATTTCAAAAGTAACTTAAAAACCTTTTATGAATTTTCTAAAAAATAGGAAAGCACGTTATGAAAAAATGGATCCTGTTCTGTCTGCCGATCCTCGGGCTGGCGCTGATCGGCTGTGTAACCCCGGCCAAAAAGGGTCCGGATAAGGGCTCGGGTCTGGAGCAAAAACTGGCTGCAGAGTACCTGTTAAAAGGTCAGCAGTTGGAAAAGAAGGGAGATCTGGTTTCCGCCCTTGAACAGTACAAACTGGCGCTGACCGTCAACCCTGCGCAAAGGGAGGCCCAAACGAGCCGGGCCAGGGTGGAGAAAGCCATTCAGACCGCTGCGGAAGCACACTACAATAGGGGAGGTACCCTCAGCAGGGAAGGGAGGTACCAGCAGGCACAGCATCAATTTCTGATGGCATTGGCCCTTCGTCCTGACCATCCGGAGGCACTGAAGCGGGTCAGTGCCCATAAGCTACCCACCATCAAGGATCACATCGTGCACACGGTCAAACCAGGGGAAAGCCTGTCCAGGTTGGCCCAGATCTATTATGACGATTTCAGAAAATTTCCCCTCATAGCCGAATATAACCGCTTAACCGATGCCACTCAATTACGCACGGGTCAGAAGATAAAGATCCCCAGCCTCCAGGCAGCTGAAAGCTCAGCCGGAAACACAATGGATACGGCTTCGGCAGCGGATCAAACGGCCTTGGAAAAAATGGACCATGAAAGCGGCACAGATGAACAACCCGTTGATCAAGTGGACATCTATCGGGATCATGGAATCAGCCTGTTCATGGACAAGAACTTCGAAGAAGCGATCATCGAATTTGAAAAGGTCCTAAAAGCATATCCTGATGACCAAATGGCGCTTGAATTCTCATACCGGTCTCATTATGAGTTGGCATTGACCCTTTTTGAACAGAAAAATTACATGTCTGCCAGGGATCAGTTCCGATCCTGCCTTCAATACAGAAAAGACTGCCGGAAATGCCATGCATACATCCAGAAAAGCGAGGACAGCTACAAAGAAATCCACTACAGAAAAGGGATTCAGTATTTTCAAAAGGAAGAATTGCACAAGGCCATCGAGGAGTGGGAATTGGTATGTTCCCTGGACCCTGGTTACAAAAAGACCGATAATCTGATCAAAAAGGCAAGAGTCATTTTGAAAAAAATCGAGGAAATAAAGCAGAACCGGAAAACCGGGGAGGGTAGGTAATACCTTTTTTTCAATGCTGCCTGCCACTGAGCCGTGAATCGCGCCACTTTCCGATTTTATGAAGAATTGAACGATCTTCTGCCCCGGTCTCGACAAAAAATTGAATTCGAGGTCTACTTCAGAGGAAAGGGATCGGCCAAGGACATGATCGAGGCCCAGGGGGTACCTCATACGGAAGTCGACCTTATTCTGGTAAACGGAATATCCGTGGATTTCGGATATATGATCCAGGACGGGGACCGGATCAGCGTGTACCCGGTCTTTGAATCCTTGGACATCGAAGATGTCACCCATTTAAGACAGATCCCGCTCAGAAGGCCTCGGTTCATTGCAGATATCAACATAGGGGATATTGTCAAATATATGCGGGCACTGGGCCTGGATGTGTATTTCGATCCCAACCTCTCCCCTCGGGGCATCATACATGTATCCAAACAAGAGAAACGAACCATCCTGACTAAAAGCAGAAAGCTGCTGAAATACCGGGACGTTACCCATGGGATTTTCATCCGGCCCGGAACACGCATCGACCAGATAAGGCGTATCATCGATTTTCTCTCACTCCGAGCCCACATTCATCCTTTTTCACGGTGCCTTAGGTGCAACACCCCCCTTGTGCAGGTTCCAAAACAACGCGTGATGGACAGGATCCCCCCGAAGGTGCGGACGTGGGGTGACGAGTATGTCTATTGCGCCCATTGCGACCAGGTCTATTGGAAAGGGACCCATTTTGACCGAATCAAGAAGGTGGTGGATGAAATTCTGGAGGGGTAAGCCATCCGGATAGAAACGGTCTTTTTTCCCTTGAGATGGGGTCCTAAACCTGCTAATTTCACGCGTTAAAAATATCGTATGGTGCCTCAACGCCTCAGGATCGTCGGATCGCCACACGGGTGTGCGGTTGTTTCTTCAATGGACTCATAACATGGAAGCAAAAGGGGCATTAACCGGGGTCCGGCCTTTTGCGCCGGACTCTTTTTTTTGGGGATTGTAGATCAAATATCCTCAAGTTCTTCAATCCTTGAGGGGTTGAGGCAGAAGAACACAAGGGGAAACCATTGCGTCATCCACCGATTATAGGCGTCACCATGGGCGATCCGGCCGGCATCGGTCCGGAGATCATCGCCATGGCCCTGACTGACAGGACCGTGTATGACCACTGCCGGCCCGTGGTGTTGGGAGATCCGGTGATTCTCTCTGATACGATGGCCGACACCCCTTTCAGAGCGGCTCGGAAATTGTCGTTGAATCTCATATCCGCCCCCACTCAGGCCCAAGGCCGGCCGGGTACCATTGACCTGATGGCCTTATCCGATCTGGAGAGGGGATCGGTCCGGCCCGGCAGGCCCACGGTGACAGGGGGCAGGGCCATGGTGGCCTATATTCTCGGGGCAGTGGAGATGTGTCTACAGGGAGAGATGGAGGCCATGGCGACCTGCCCCATCCATAAGGCCCTGATGCATCAGGCCGGCCACCATTTTGAGGGACACACCCAACTGCTGGCCCATCTGACCCAAACCACCGATTATGTGATGATGTTGGCTGGACAACGCCTTCGCGTGGCCCTGGTCACCATCCACTGCGGGCTCAGGGACGTGGCCCGAATCCTGAACAAAGCAATGATCCACCAGACCATTCTCTTGACCCACAAAGCCCTCAGGGAGGACTTCGGACTCAAGGCCCCGCGCATTGCCGTGGCCGCCTTGAACCCGCATGGGGGGGAGGCCGGTCTTTTTGGTTCTGAAGAGGAAACCATCATTGCACCGGCCATTCAACTGGCCAAAGAGAAGGGGATCGATGCGGCAGGCCCATATCCTGCCGACACCCTTTTTTACAGGGCCGCCTCGGGCCACTACGACGTGGTAATCGCCATGTACCACGATCAGGGGCTCATCCCGCTGAAGCTTTTGCATTTTTCCGATGCAGTCAATGTCACCCTGGGACTTCCCATCATCCGGACCTCTGTGGACCACGGGACCGCCTATGAGATTGCCGGACAGGGGACGGCTGATCCGTCAAGCCTGAAGGCAGCGATAAAAATGGCCGCTGAACTGGCTGAAAACAGATGCCGTTTCAAGTCCCATACCTTGCCCGATATCCCTGATGAGACAGCCTGACCCTGCCGGAGTCTAAAATAAATGGCCATAGATACCATCAAAATCAGAGGCGCCAGGCAGCACAACCTCCAAAATATCTCACTGAATATCCCCAGGAACCGCCTGGTTATCATTACCGGCCTCTCCGGGTCGGGCAAATCCTCCCTGGCGTTTGACACCATCTACGCCGAAGGGCAGCGGCGGTACGTGGAATCCCTTTCCGCCTATGCCCGCCAGTTTTTAGAGCAGATGGACAAACCTGACATAGATTCCATTGAAGGCCTGTCTCCGGCCATCTCCATAGAACAGCGGACCTCAAGCAAAAATCCCCGGTCCACCGTAGGCACGGTCACGGAACTTTACGACTACTTGAGGATCCTTTTTGCCAGGGTGGGTCGACCTCATTGTCCGGACTGCGGACTGGAGATCAGCTCCCAGACCCTTCAACAGATCGTGGACCAGGTGACGGCCCTTGACACCGGGACCAAAATCCAGATTCTGGCCCCGTTGATCCAGGGGAGAAAGGGCGAATATATCCAGCTTTTCAAAAAACTGAGGAAAGACGGGTTCACCCGGGTCAAAATCGATGGGGACATCCGGCTCCTGGACGAAGATCTGAGCCTGGACAAAAACAGAAAACACCACATCAGCGTGGTGGTGGACCGGCTGGTGATCAAAGCGGATATCCTCAGGCGCCTCACCGAGTCCATGGAACTGACCCTTTCCCTGTCAGACGGAAAAGCGGTGGTGGACGTGGTGGGATCAGGGGAGTGGTTCTTCAACCAGAACGCCGCCTGTCCCCAGTGCGGCCTGAGTGTGCCTGAGCTGACCCCTCAGATGTTCTCCTTCAACAACCCCCAGGGCGCATGTGAGGCATGCAGCGGCCTGGGGACCAAGCGCCATTTTGATCCCCAACTCATACTGCCGGACCCCGACCTTTCTCTACGAGAGGGCGCTATCGCACCATGGGCCAATCGGCATTCAGTCTATTTTTCCCAGATACTGGAATCGCTGTGCCAGCACTACCACATTGATATGCATATCCCGTTCAGGGAACTGCCCCCGGCCACCCAGGCGGTTTTTCTCTATGGGTCGGGTGATGAACAGATCGATTTTTATTTTGAGCGAAACGATCGAAGATATTCCTACAGGCGATCCTTCGAGGGGGTAATTCCCAGCCTGGAACGTCGATATCATGAAACCGACTCCTATCATGTGCGATACGACATTGAAAATTATATGAGTGTCAGGCCCTGTCCCACCTGTAGGGGTGGACGGCTCAAGCCCATCAGCCTAACCGTGCGGGTGGGCGGCAAATGTATTCATGAAATCACCGGCCTGTCCATTGAAAACGCCTATCGGTTTTTTCATGAATTGACCTTGGGACCCAAGGATAGGGCCATCTCCGACCGGGTCTTAAAAGAAATCCGGGACCGCCTCGGTTTTATGAGAAGCGTGGGCCTCAATTACCTGACCATGGACCGTTCCTCAGGGACCCTGTCAGGCGGAGAGGACCAACGAATTCGGCTGGCCACTCAGATCAGTTCCGGGCTCGCCGGTGTGTTGTATGTGCTGGATGAACCGAGCATCGGCCTTCATCAGCGGGATAACCGAAGGCTTCTGAGGAACCTGAAGCGGTTGAAGACCCTTGGGAACACCGTCCTGGTGGTGGAACATGATGCGGAAACCATCCTGTCGGCCGATCATGTGATCGATATGGGTCCGGGGGCCGGAATGAAAGGGGGAGAGGTGGTGTTTCAGGGAACACCCCGCCAGCTCATGGCTCATGAGGACTCCCTCACAGGGGCCTACCTTTCCGGTAAAATGCAGATCCCGGTTCCGTCCACCAGACGGAAGGGAAGCGGACAAAGCATCCTGATGGAAGGGGCCCAGGAAAACAACCTGAAGGAGGTACAGGTCCGCATCCCCCTGGGCACTTTCACCTGTATCACCGGGGTTTCCGGTTCAGGAAAGAGCAGCCTGATCAACGGCATCTTATACCCTGCGCTCAGTCAAAAACTTTACCGATCCAAGGCCGCCGTGGGTCGTGTACAGTCCATCAAAGGAATTCATCACCTGGACAAGGTCATCAACATTGATCAGAGTCCCATCGGCAGGACCCCCCGCTCCAATCCCGCCACCTACACAGGGGCCTTTACCCCGATCCGGGAACTTTTCTCCATGTTGCCCGAGGCCAGGGCCAGGGGATACAAACCGGGACGGTTCAGTTTCAATGTCAAAGGGGGGAGGTGCGAAGCCTGTAAGGGAGACGGCATCATCAAGATCGAAATGCATTTTCTACCCGATGTCTATGTCACCTGCGAAACCTGCAAGGGGCTTCGGTACAACCGCGACACCCTGGAGATCAAGTACAAAGGGTATACCATTGCCGATATTCTCAATATGACCATCAACCAGGCCCATGTGTTTTTTGAAAACATCCCGGCTATCCGGAATCGGCTGCGCACGCTTTTGGATGTGGGTCTGGGATATATTAAACTGGGACAGCAGGCCACGACACTCTCCGGAGGCGAGGCCCAGCGGATCAAGCTCTCCCGAGAACTGAGCAAGCGAAATACGGGGCGGACCCTGTATCTGCTCGACGAACCCACCACCGGGCTCCATTTCGCTGACATCCATAAACTCCTGGAAGTCCTCAATCATCTGGTGGCGCTTAAAAATACGGTGGTGGTTATTGAACATAACCTGGACGTGATCAAGGTGGCCGACCATATTATCGATCTGGGTCCGGAAGGGGGAGACAAAGGAGGGTACGTGGTGGCAGAAGGAACTCCCGAAGCGGTTGCGGCCATTCAGGGGTCATACACGGGTCAGTTTCTCAAAAAGGTGTTACCCGTCTGATTCGTCGAGTCTATGGAGATGATAGGCCAGGTTCTCCAGTTTCACCGTAAAATCCACATTTTCGGCCTTGAAGGCTCCAGAAGTCCTTACCTGCACGGGGGCCAAATTGAGTATGCCCCTTACACCTGCGTCCAGGAGGAGATTGCATACCCGTTGTGCCCCATGACGGGGGGTGGCGATGACCCCGATCTCAATATCCCTTTCTCTGCACACTTCCCGGATGCGCTGATTGGGCTCTATGATCAGGCCACAAGAAAGTTTCTGCCCCTGCTTTTCAGGATCTGAATCAAAAGCGGCCTTGAAAACATAGCCCCTTTTCCTGAAATTTTCGTTTTCTATCAGACTGGTCCCCAGGTTCCCTACTCCCACAATACACAGGGGCATGGCCTTGTCCGTGGCCAGAATCCTCTTGATTTCATGAAGCAGGTCCCGCACGTCGTACCCCACCCCCCGTACGCCGAACTCCCCGAAATAGGCCAGGTCTTTTCTGACCTGGGCCGGATGCACCCCGCATAAATCGGCCAGTCTTTCAGAAGAAATGACCGGGGGTCCGCTTTCCAGCAGATCCTCCAAGGGTCTGGAATAAAAAGCCAATCGCTTGATGGTGGGCTCGGGTATTTTGTCTACCTTGGTCATGTGTTATGGGGTATAGGAATTGAAAGACATTGTGAATTTTTGCACATGAAAAGCGAAAACAAAAGAGGGCCTCATGGTGAAACCCTCTTTTATGAAAAGCTAAATTAACCGCCTAATGATTTCACAACAAGGTTATGCATTCCGCCCAGATCCGGAATCTTGAATACAAGAATAAAACAGATAACCAGGGCATAAATACAGAGGGACTCGATCAGGGCCAGACCGATAATCATGGTGGTCATGATCTTTCCACCGGCTTCCGGGTTTCTCGCTGTTCCCTGGAGGGCTGCGTTAATGGCATTACCCATACCAAGACCGGTACCCAGCGCAGCCATGCCGATGCTCACACCAGAGGCTATGGCGATTCCGAAGAATACCCACAGGCTGGCAGCCTTAACTGAAGCATCTTCGGCTGCAAAAGCCATTGTGCCCAATCCCAGTACCAATACCGCAGTGAATACACCGATTAAAGATTTCTTAGACATATGGACCTCCTTTCCGCTAATTTTATGGCCTTCTTCCAAAAACATTGACGTTTTTTGAAACGGATTAAAAAACAGTCCCGCTTAATGGGCATGCTCCATGGCGCCCACAAAATACATGGTGGCCAACAGCATAAACACCAGCGCCTGAATAAAGCATACCAGTATCCCTAAGAACATGATCGGCAGAGGGGCGAGATAGAGTCCGGCCAGACCGAAAAGGATCGCCAGGACCATTTCCTTGCCGAAAATGTTGCCAAAAAGTCGGACGCTCAGGGACATGATTCGCGCCAAATGCCCAATCAGCTCAATGGGAAACATGAGTGGGATAAGCCACCATACCGGCCCGACAAAATGTTTGATATATTTGGCCCCGTGGAATTTGATTCCGATCACATGGGTATAAATGAATGTACACAGGGCGAGGGCCAGCGTGGTGTTGAGATTGGCCGTGGGAGAGAAAAACCCCGGGATGAGACCGATCAGGTTGGAGACCAGGATGAACAGGAAGACGGTGGCGATAAAGGGAAAAAATAACCGCCCCTCGGGACCGGTTATATCCAGCATAAAGCGTTCAAGACCATCGACGAGCGCCTCAAAAAAATTCTGGCCCTTTTCAGGTACCAGTTTTACCCTTTTGATAAGAAAAAATGCGCTCGCAATGAGTATGATCATGACCAACCAGGTATAGGTGACATGAGAGTAATCGCTCGCATGCGCCACCCCCAAAGCAGACAAGATTGCGTCTATAAAAAAAATAGGATGCTCCATAAGCTATATTGCCCCCCTCGATGTTGTTCTCCACAAACCACGGATCCCGAGATTCACAATGCTGATGACCACCGTGGACAGCCCGATCGTCAATCCCAAGGGATCTACCAGCCCTTTGGTGATCACTATATAGATGATCAAACCCATAATGGCAAGCCTAAAATAGTATTTTCCGACCAGCGCCATTTTTTTTGCCTTCATTTCCCCCTGATCTGAAAAAGTCCGGCGAATGGTGTGCTGAAGCACACCAAAATTGGCAATGATGACAAAGCCCCCGACGATGACGCCCAAGGTAAACGCAGGCCGCATAAAAAAGAAGCTCAACGCGCCCAAGACTATCAGGGTCATCCAGTTGTATGTTTTGAGGTCTCTTAACAGCCGGTGCGGATCCATCACATCTTTTTCGCTTTTTTATAAAAAATATAGAGATTTCTAAAGGCCGCAGCAATACCTAAGCCTAGGCAAACAAAAAACAACCAGGGCTGAGTGCCCAGTTTCTTATCCAAGTAGTACCCCAACAGCGCGCCCAACGCGATGGATAAGGCCATGGCCATCCCCATGGTGCTCAGATAGCCGAGATCCTTGATCATTTGCTTGAATTCTTCGTCCACCTGGGAATATTACCTAAACACAATGGGTGCGCTTTATACCGCTTATCCTAAATCGCCGGTACCTCTATCACAGGAATTGAGAAAAAGTCAACTTATTTATGATGAAAAGGCCTGAAAAGCCCGGGCTGCACATTGAATGGTCTTTCGGATCATGTCTTCGCTGTGAGCCGTGGACACAAAGGTGGCCTCAAAGGGGGACGGAGCCAGGTATATGCCCTGCTCCAGCATATGGCCATAATAGGCCTTATACCGCTCCTGATCCGCCTGCGCAGCCGATGCAAAGTCCGTAACCGGTCCGGCCGTAAAAAACAGGGTCCCCATGGAGCCCACTCGATTCACCGTTACCGATAGACCCGCATCTTCTGCGGCCGCCTGAAGACCGGAAAACAATCGGTCCCCCTTTTTGTCCAGATCCGGATAAGGGTCTTGTGTCATCAGGATATCGAGGGTAGCCAGCCCCGCAGCCATGGCCAGCGGGTTCCCGGACAAGGTGCCTGCCTGGTATATGTCGCCCTCGGGCGCCATTCGGCGCATGACCTCTTCCCTGCCCCCAAAGGCCCCCACCGGCAACCCGCCGCCGATGATCTTACCCAGGCAGGTCAGATCAGGCCTGATACGGTAGCGTTCCTGGGCCCCTCCGGCCGCTACTCTGAATCCGCTGATGACCTCGTCAAAAATCAGAAGGGCGCCATGGTCCAGGGCAATGTTCCGCAATCCCCTTAAAAAGGATTTGCGGGGAAGAATAACCCCCATATTCCCGGGCACAGGCTCCACGATAATGCACGCAATATCGTCCCCGTATCGGTCAAAGGCTGCCTGAACCCCGTCCAGGTCGTTGAAGGGGAGAGAAAGGGTATGCCGGGCCAGGGCATCCGGCACCCCCGGGCTTCCCGGGATGCCCAGGGTGGCCACTCCCGAGCCTGCAGATACCAAAAGGCTGTCTGCATGGCCGTGATAGCAGCCGTCGAATTTGATGATTTTGGTCCGGTTGGTGTATCCCCTGGCCAGCCGGATGGCGCTCATGGCGGCCTCTGTACCGGAATTGACCATACGGACCATCTCCATGGAGGGCATCATCCGCCGTATGGTCTCGGCCATGGTGACCTCAAGCGCCGTGGGCGCCCCGTAACTCATGCCCTTGTCAAGCCCCTTGCCCACGGCCCGCACCACCTCGGCATGGGCATGGCCGAGAATCATGGGCCCCCAGGACCCTACATAATCGATGTATTCGTTTCCATCTTCGTCCCGGATCAGGGCTCCCTGGGCCTCAGCGATAAAAGGGGGGATCACGCCCACGGACTTTCCGGCCCTCACCGGGCTGTTCACCCCGCCCGGAATGACCCGGAGAGCCTTTTCAAAC
>JAWLET010000058.1:0-8387 GCA_041685955.1 Desulfobacteraceae bacterium
TCCCATGTCAGCGGTCTGAAATCAGGCCTTTAGCACCCGGTTCAGACTGGTGGGGGTTAACCCAAGTCCCCGTATTTCAGCGGTTCAATCATCCAAGTTCTAAAATCCTGTGACCATAAGATTCTCATGGACATCCATGGTGGATCATGGTATCAAATCTTTTGTTTTTCATGAAGACGAGGAACCCTTTGTTATTGTTGACAGAGCCGGATGACGAAGGGATCTGACAAGGGAGGGAGTATTCAACATGGTATTGAGTCTGATGCGAAAGCATGCCAAGTCCTGGCTGATCAAGTTTCTAATCGCCATTATTGCCGTGGTTTTTATCTTTTACTTTGGGTACTCATTTACGTCCGACAAGGCCCTGAAGGTGGCCTACGTCAACGGAGAACTCATTACCGGCCCCGAATACCAGAAGGCCTACCGGGAGATGCTGACCGCGGTACGGGAAAGATATAAGGGCATGTGGAATGACCAAATGGCCAAGATGTTCAACCTGGAAAAAAGGGCCTTGGATGGGTTAATCAATCAGCGATTGATGACCCAGGCGGCCAGGCGTTTGGGGCTGGATGTAACAGAGGAGGAAACCCAAGAGGCCATCATGAGCTACCCGGCCTTTCAGGTAAACGGCCGGTTCGATATGAGACAGTACCAGTCTTTGCTGCGCCACAACCACATGAAGCCCGAGGATTTTGAACAAACCATGAGCCAGGAGCTCCTCAAAAAAAAGCTGGAGCAGTTTCTTTTTGCCTTTGTGGATGTGACGGACCGGGAGGTCCTTGAAAATTATATTTTTAAGAACGAAAAGGTGAATATCGGGTATGTCAGGTTTGGACCCGATCAGTTTGCGGCATCCGTTCAAGTGGATGAGACCGACATGGAAGCCTATTATCAGGAACACAAAGAAGCCTATCGCGTCCCCAAAAAGATTAAGGTGGCCTATATCGAAATTGGGCCGGAGTCATTTGCTGAAGATGTTGAGATTACTGAAAAAGAGGTGGTTTCTTTTTATGAATACAACATGGATCAATACAAACACCCCAAAGAGGTGAAGGCCAGGCATATCCTGTTCAAAGCAGATTCTGAGGCCGCAGACGACAGGGTCAAGCAGGCCGAAAAGGCCGCACAAAAGGTATTGAAGGCGGCACGCCAGGGAGAAGATTTTGCAGAGCTGGCAAAGCAACACTCCGAAGGCCCTACACGGTCCGAAGGGGGTGATCTGGGGTACTTTAAGAAGGGACAGATGACGCCCGCGTTTGAGGAGGCGGCCTTTGGGTTGAAGGCAGGAGAAATCAGTGACCCGGTTCGAACCCGTTTCGGATACCACATTATCAAGGTGGAGGATATCCGGGAGCCCAGAACCGAGACCCTGGAGGAGGTGCGCGAAGAGATCGAAAAGACATTAATCCGTAATGTGGCCACGGAAATGGCCCATGAAAAGGGGCTGTTGCTCATGGATCAGATGCCCTATGACATCGAACTTCCGGTCTATGCCGAGCAGCACGGGCTTGAGGCGAAGTATTCCCCCTATTTTTCCCAAGACGAGCCCATCCCCGGTATCGAAGGAAGTGAAAAGCTGTCTCAATCCCTGTTTGCCCTGGAGAAGAAGGAGACCAGTGAATTGGTTGAAATGGAGGGCAAATTTTATATCTTTCAGGTGGCTGAGTCCAAGCCTTCGTACATCCCCCCGTTGAAAGCGGTGAAAGCGGCGGTCAAGGCGGATGCCGAGGCCCGTGCGGCCGAGAAAGCGGCCACCTCTGCCGCCTCGAAACTGCTGGAGGAACTGAAGACAGGCAATTCGTGGGACCTGCTGGCCAAAGCGGAGAATCTCACCCCTGAGGAAACAGGGTTTTTCGATCGGGAGGAATCCATACCCGAGATCGGGAATGCGCCGAATTTGAAAGAGACGGCGTTCGCACTGGGCCCTGATAAGCGATACCCGGACCAGGTCTTTGAGACGGACCAGGGCTCGCTGGTGATCCGGTGGCTGGGCAGGGAAGGGATTGATAAGGAAAAATTCCAGGAGAAAAAGGCGGAATATCGTGGCTCGCTCACAGAAACCAAGCACCGCCGAATTTTTGAGAACTGGCTTAACAGCCTGAGAAAGAACGCGGAAATTGAGATCGTTAATGATGTGACGGCCTAACCTGAAATGGGGTACTGGTGGCCATTGAGCCGAAGAAAGTAGGCGCCGTTCTCCTCTTTCACATGCTCGGCCAACTGGTAATAGGCGGACCTGAGGATCCGGGCCGGGAAAGTCCTCTCTTTTACCTTGCAGTACAGCACGTTGGCATCACCTACATAAAGGGTGTCGGGCGCCAGTTCTTCTTGGGTGTCATCGCTGAGGGTGAGCAGGAACCGGGATGAATCGGGTTGCTCGCCGGATTCATAGGCCACCCGCCGGACCACGAAAGCCGTATCCTCCACCTCCACATAGCACGTTTTCCCCGCCCAGTTGATCAGGTATCGGCCTTGGGGGTCCAGGACCATGCTCTGGTAAAACAGACGAATAAAATCCCTGCGGATCATCTCGGCGCCCTTGTGGTACCACCGTCCTTCCTTATCGATAAATATGAGGCAGGGAGGGATATCATCTTCGATCGTCATTTAAGTTTTAAATCCTCCTGACCCTTTATGGGTAAGCCTCCTAAACAGTTTTCATCTGGATTATGAGCCGGTTTCCGGGGGCAGCTGTCAGTGAAAAGTAATATCGATGCCTTTCAGAATAGCGGGATGCGACATGAATTTCAACAGAATTTTCAGACGAACCGATGTTGCACCGCGGTGCTAAGATGATGGAATGATGTTCAAATTGGACAGAGGCCGCTTTTTCCGGTGAAGGGGGATTTCAAGGCCATCTCCGGGGTCTGCGCAATTGACAAAGATGTAAACCGGTTGACAACACCCACCCTTTGGCTTAGAAATATCAGCTGATTGCCGCAGGAAAATGTCAACAACACAAGAAGCGCAATTGGGGGAGGATAACCAAATGGCAGATGCACAAGGGTTTCTGGATGCAAGAGATATGAGTGAGATGCCGGCCGAAGAAACCGTGGGGAGCGCAAGGCGGCTCAAAGGGCTGGATCATCTGGACTGGGGAATGAAAAACAGACTTTACCGTCTAATCCGGCCGGACGGACATTGTCAATTCCTCCCCATTGACCACGGTTATTTCCAGGGACCGACCCGCTGTCTTGAAAGGCCTGGGGAAACCATCCAGGCCCTTAGTCCCTATGCGGACGGTCTCTTTGTCACCCGGGGGGTGTTGCGGGCCGCCATCGACCCCGGGATCAAGACCCCTATCATACTGCGGGTTTCCGGAGGGACCAGTGTGGTGGGCAAGGATCTGGCCAATGAGGTGATCACCACGTCCGTGGAAGAGATGGCCCGGCTGAATGTGGCGGCGGTGGGGCTTTCCATCTTTGTGGGGAGCGACTATGAAAAAGAGACCCTGGAGAACCTGAGCCTGCTGGTGGATGAATGTGAGGCGTACGGCATTCCGGTCATGGCGGTGACCGCGGTGGGCAAGGAGCTTGAGCGGAGGACGGCCCGGTATCTCTCCCTGGCCTGTCGCATTGCCGCGGAACTCGGGGCCAAGATCGTCAAGACCTATTATTGCAATGAGGATTTTGAAAAGGTGACCACTGGGTGTCCGGTCCCTGTGGTTATGGCCGGGGGGCCCAAGTGTGAAACCGAACTGGAGGTGTTCGAGTTTGTCCATGACGGCATGAACCAGGGCGCCATCGGTGTAAACTTGGGTAGAAATGTGTGGCAGAACCCCCATCCCGAGGCCATGATGCGGGCCTTGAACGCGGTGATTCACCACCAGGCCACACCCAAACAGGCCGGGGACCTGTTTGAAACCATCAAACAGGGGAAGGCATAACCTTAATGGCAAAAGGCCGTAGTGTTTCCGAGCGTGAGCTTATGCGGGTGTTGATGTACTACAGTAATCAGGATGTTCGGGTGGAGGAGATGCCTGTGCCAAAGATCGGTCCGGATGAGCTCCTGATGAAGGTGAAGGCAAGCGGCATATGCGGCAGTGATGTTATGGAGTGGTACCGGCGGGACAAGGTGCCCTTGGTGCTGGGACACGAAGTGGCCGGCGAAGTGGTGGAGGTGGGCCATGGAGTGGAGGGGTTCCAGAAGGGGGACCGGGTGGCCGTCACCCATCATGTGCCCTGCAATACCTGCCATTATTGTCTGAATGGGCACCATACGGTGTGCGACACCCTGTTGCGGGAAACCCGTTTCCACCCGGGCGGGTTTTCAGAGTTCATCCGGGTGCCCGGCATCAACGTGGATCGGGGCGTCTTCAAAATCCCTGAAGGCGTGTCTTATGAGGCGGCCTCGTTCATGGAGCCCTTGGCCTGTGTGGTACGGGGCCAGCATAATGCCGGCATACGCCCGGGACAGACCGTTTTGGTATTGGGGAGCGGTATATCGGGCCTTCTGCATATCGGCCTGGCCCGTGGCCTGGGGGCCGGTCTGGTGGTGGCCGCGGACACCATCCCCTTCAGGCGGGACATGGCGGAAAGAATGGGGGCGGATTCGGCCCTGGCTGCGGACCGAACCCTGGTCTCCAGCCTGCGCCGGGCCAACGAGGGCCGCCTGGCCGATGTGGTGATCATCTGTTTTGAGGGGTTTATTCCCCTGGCACTCAAATGTGTGGAAAAAGGAGGCACGGTTTTGTTCTTTGCCGGGGCCGCCGAGGGCGCCGCCCTCCCCGGCGCCCTGAATGATGTGTTCTGGAGGACCGAGATTACCCTGACCAGTACCTATGCCGGGGCCCCCGCAGATTGCCTTACCGCGCTCAAGCTCATCCGGGAAAAATCGGTCCCGGTTGTAAAAACAATTACCCACCGGTTGAACATGGCCGAGGGACCTGACGGGTTTAAAATGGTCGCCTCGCCCGTGGGACACGACTGCATCAAGGTGATCGTAAGACCTCAGGAATAGGACCCAACCAGGCGGGTGGCCCGTGGACTGCTGTCCGGCGGCTGACCCAGGAGATGAAAGCAGATGACCTTTGAAAAAAATATCCTGTGCATAGGCGCCGGGTATGTGGGGGGACCCACCATGGCCATGATCGCCTCCAAGTGTCCCCGGTACAAGGTAACGGTGGTGGATGTGAACCCCGCACGCATTGACCAGTGGAATTCCGATGAACTCCCCATCTATGAGCCGGGTCTGGACGAGATCGTAAGGTCGGTCAGGGGAGAGAACCTGTTTTTCAGTACGGAGATCGAAAAGGAGATCAGAGAGGCGGAGATTATCTTTGTGAGCGTCAATACTCCCACCAAGACATACGGGGCCGGGGCCGGCATGGCCGCTGATCTTCAGTACTGGGAAAAGACAGCGACCCAGATCAGGGAAAACGCCCACACCCACAAGATCATTGTGGAAAAGAGCACCCTTCCGGTAAAAACGGCTCAGGCCATGCAGCGGATCTTATCCGCCGGAAACCAGGGGGCGAAATTCGATGTCCTCTCCAATCCGGAATTTCTGGCAGAGGGCACCGCCATCAAGGACCTGGAGGATCCGGACCGGGTGCTGATTGGATCCGAAGAGACGGCCGGCGGTCGCAAAGCCAGGGAGATCCTGGCTGAGGTTTATGCCCACTGGGTGCCCGGGGACCGGATCATCACCTCCAATATCTGGAGCAGCGAGCTCTCCAAACTGGTGGCCAATGCCTTTTTGGCCCAGCGGATCTCCTCCATCAATTCCATCTCCGCCCTGTGCGAAAAGGCGGACGCCGACGTGGAAGAGGTGGCCCGGGCCGTGGGCACGGACAGCCGGATCGGGAACAAGTTTTTAAACGCCAGCGTAGGATTCGGGGGGTCCTGTTTCAAGAAGGATATCCTCAATCTGGTTTATATCTGCCGGTACTACCAGCTCCATGAGGTGGCCGATTACTGGGAAGGCGTGATCAAAATCAACGAGTACCAGAAGGAGCGGTTCATTCTGAACATGTTGAACACCATGTTCAATACCCTGGCCGGTAAACGGGTCTGTATCCTGGGCTTTGCCTTTAAGGCCGATACCGGGGATACGCGGGAAAGTCCCGCCATCCTGGCGGCCAAACGGTTGATCGAAGAGAAGGCGGAGCTGGTCATTTCCGATCCCAAGGCCCTCAAAAACGCCATGCTGGATCTGGAGGGGCTGGATGGGAGCATCACCTATGCGGAAGACCCCTATGAGGCGGCCACGGGATGCAATGCCATTGCGGTGATGACCGAGTGGGACCAGTATGCACACCTGGATTTTGAGCGGGTCTTCAGCGCCATGCGCAAGCCGGCCTTTATATTTGACGGCAGAAATATCCTGGACCACAAAAAATTGTTTAATATGGGGTTCAATGTGTTTCCCATAGGCAAGCCCGCATATACCCATTTTGGCACTGATAATGTATAATGTGTGACCGAAGCCCCCCTTTTTCAAAGGGGGACTTGAAAGGAACCTTTCTGAAAAGGAGCATCCAGTGCAGCACGATCAGACACGGATATTGATCACGGGCGGGGCTGGTTTTTTGGGATCTCATCTGTGCGACCGCCTGGTGGGGGAGGGGCACGAGGTCCTCTGCCTGGACAATTTTTTCACCGGAACCAAGAACAATATCCGGCATCTGATGCAAAAATCCAACTTTGAACTGATCCGTCACGACCTGGCCCACCCTGTTTTTCTCGAGGTGGATCAAATCTACAATCTGGCCTGTCCCGCATCTCCCATCCATTATCAGTACAACCCGGTCAAGACCATCAAGACCAATGTCATGGGCGCCATCCATATGCTGGGACTGGCCAAACGGGTCCAGGCCAAGATCCTTCAGGCCTCCACCAGTGAGATTTACGGCGACCCCACCGTACATCCCCAACCCGAGGGATACTGGGGCAATGTCAATACCATCGGACTGCGGTCCTGCTACGACGAGGGAAAGCGGTGCGCCGAGACCCTTTTTTTTGACTATCACCGGCAGAACGGGGTGAATATCCGGGTGGTCCGGATTTTCAATACCTATGGGCCCAGAATGCATCCCAACGACGGTCGGGTGGTGAGCAATTTCATTGTTCAGGCCCTGGCAGACCGGGAAATCACCGTGTATGGGGACGGGTCCCAGACCCGGTCCTTTTGTTATGTGGATGACATGATTGACGGCATGATCCGGATGATGAACAGCCCGGATACGTTCGTGGGCCCGGTGAACCTGGGCAACCCCGGAGAGTTCACCATCCTGGAGCTGGCCCAAATGATCATCAGGCTGACCCAGAGCAAATCCAGAATCGTGTTCAAGCCCCTGCCCCAGGACGACCCCCTTCAGCGCAGGCCGGATATCTCCCTGGCCAGGGAGGAACTGCACTGGGAACCCAAAATCGGGCTGGACCAGGGGTTGAAAAGCACTATAGCCTACTTCGAGGCGTTGAAGGACCCTTGACGCCGGCGCACTGAACGTAGCCATGCCGCCCATTGTGAACCATAGGTTTCCCCTGCACGGCTGGATGGGTCTGCTGCTCATCGCCGTTTTCTGGCCTCTCAACTGGTCACTGGAAGGCCTGCGCACCCATGTCTTGTTTTTTCCCCTTTGGCTCGGTTATGCGCTCACCGTGGACGGGCTGGTGTTTCGTGCCAAGGGGAGTTCTTTGCTGCGCAGATCCTGGAAAAAATATGTCCTGTTGTTTTTGATCTCCATACCCGCCTGGTGGCTGTTCGAACTCATCAACCTGCGCACCCAGAACTGGCTCTATCTCGGGCGGGAGCAGTTCCCGGACTGGCAGTACGCCTTTTTTTCGAGTTTGAGTTTCAGCACGGTCATGCCCGCGGTGTTCGGCACCGCGGAGTGGGTGGGGAGTCAGGGCTGGGTGAAGCGGCTTAAAATCGGACCGGCCTATGGCCGCACGCCCGGGGAAGTCCGGGTGGTATGGGGGATTGGGTGGCTCATGCTGGCGGCCCTGCTTTTATGGCCCCGGTACTGTTTCCCCTTGGTCTGGATATCGGTGTGTTTTATCCTGGATCCCGTTAATGTCTATCTGGGCAAACGATCCCTCATCAGCCATGTGAAAAACGGGGACTGGCGGCCGGTGACGGCCTTGTGGACGGGATGCCTCATCTGCGGGTTTTTCTGGGAGATGTGGAATTTTTATGCCTTTCCCAAATGGACCTATCAGGTACCGTTCGTGGATTTTCTGCACGTATTTGAAATGCCCATCCTGGGATTTTTGGGGTATCTCCCCTTTTCCATGGAACTGTTTGATCTCTATCATCTGCTGATGCCCCGGGACCAGGCCGATGTGTTGCCGGATGTTGCACCATAAGGATCCGGGTCAAGACCCCGGACCGTAGAGGGTTACGGGGTGTCCTTGTGTTTACCCTTGAACCTGGAACCCGGAACC
>JAWLET010000058.1:8487-11892 GCA_041685955.1 Desulfobacteraceae bacterium
TACGGCCCGGTGCCGGATTGGATTCAAAGAAAGGTCCGAACCATCCTCCCTCCGGATCTGCTGGATATCATTGACCGATTTTACGCCGGATTCATGAATCCATGAACGTGATTTATTTGCAGTCCTCTGCTTTCAACATCCCCCCTATTCCCCCTTCTTAAAGGGGAATCAGGGGATTCTAAGTAAAGCCGGGGAGAACAAGTTCACTTGTGTTTCAGAACCCGGGCAACTTGAATTTCATGGTCACCTCTCCCGTGTCCTTGTCCACGTGAAGCATTCGGCCGTCTTTTGAAGCCGGCTTCATCTGCTTTCCGGTGGCCATCTCCATCAATCCACCGATAAAGGCCATCCCCTGGTTCAATACATTCTCCAGTTTTTCAGGAGACTCGGCGGTCTGGGCGGTTTGTGTCTCACCCGCTGCTGAAGCTTCCGCCTGGGGCCGGGCTGTATCCATGTCGCTTTCGCCGCCCGCCGGAGCACCGGTTTCTTCCGCCCCCACATCTATTACCGCCGCTTCTTCTTCCCGCTGTAAGACCTCCGGGTTGAGGTAGTAGGGGGCGTCTTCCGGAATTTCCTCTGAATCCGCCTTTTCCGGGGAAGGGATCAGGAGTTCATCATCCATCATTTCCCTGAGACGGTTAAGGAGTTCCACACGCTTTTCATGGGTGAATTCCACCTGATCCAGACCGCCGTCAAACACCCCTTTAAAGAGATCGGTTTTCAGTTGAAGGCCGGCCAGAATCTTCTCCTCTATGCTGTTTTTGGCGATAAGGTTGATGACATTCACGCAGCCGCTCTTCTGGCCGATCCGATTCACCCGGCCGATGCGCTGGCGCATGCGGGCCGGATTCCAGGGCAGTTCGAAATTGACCACACAGTCGGCGGCCTGCAGATTCAAGCCGGTCCCGCCTGCATCCGTGGACAGAAAGACCCGGCAGTCGGCGTTGTGGGTGAATTCGTCGATCAGGGCCTGTCGTTTTTTGACCGGCACCTTGCCGGAGAGTTCCACAAAGTGAATTCCCGCATCAGACAGATGCCGGGCGATGAGATAGGTCATGGTGGTCCATTCACTGAAGATGACCATCTTTCGCCGATTCTGAACCACCAGCTCATCTAAAATCCCTTCCAGTTCATTCAGCTTGGGGGAGAGATGGGTTTTGCGGTCGATCAAATAAGTGGAATTGCATACCATCCGCATTCGAAGCAGCAATTCCTGGATGCGCCTGAGATCCATGGGGGTCAGGTACTTCTTGTTGATGAGGGGGAGCAGGGACTGCATGTAGCCGTTGTGGATCTTCTGTTGTTTGTGATGCAGATCCAGGTAATAGTTGTTTTCCACTTCCCGGGGCAGGTCCTTCAGGACCTCTTCTTTTTTGCGACGGATCACCAAAGGGCTGAGTCGATCGTGCAGTTTATCCAAGTTGCGATACCCCAGGATCTTTCCCCGCTTATTTCTGCTGAGCATGAAGTGATCGGCTGCAAATTGCCACAGGGGGGTCAGAAGCTCCGGGTCCAGAAACTGAACAATGGAATAGACATCTTCCAGTTTGTTTTCCAGGGGGGTGCCTGTCAGGACCACGGCATGTTTCCGGGGAATGGACTTGACCGCGTCCGCGGTTTTGGTGGAAAAATTTTTGATCCGCTGGGCCTCGTCCAGGATGATCAGATCCGGTTTGAACCTGGACAGGACCATCGTATCACGAAGCACTGCCTCATAATTGGTGATCTTGAAATAGCCCCCGTTTCCCTCGTAAATGCCCTGGCGTTTCTGAGGCGGACCCTCCACAATCACGGCTTCTTGTTCTGAAAACCGCTCAATTTCCCGTTTCCACTGCTCTTTCAAAGAGGCCAGGGTGACCACCAGGACTTTTTTGAAGTCAAAGACCTCCTGCTTCAGGATGGCCAGGGCAATGGCCTGAAGCGTCTTTCCCAGTCCCATCTCATCGCCGATCAGGGCCGCCGGTTTAAACAGGGAAAACTTGACGCCTTCTTCCTGGTAGGGGTAAAGGGAGGCCCTGAGGTTCAGCTCAGGTATATGTGTGGATCGGGTCATCTGCTTTATCTCTTCATCCTGAAGCGCTTTTTCAAGCTTGGTGAAGATCAGGGGCTGAATCCGGACTTGTTTGAATCCATCCACATTTTTGATAAGCCCCAGCAAATCCTGTAAAGGCCGGTCCATAAAATGACCCTGTTCAGTAAAGAATTCCGACAGATTTGTCTTCAATCCGGTAATTTTGGGAAGCGGTTTCTGATAATACAGACCCGGTTGATCGGACACAGAGTCCCAGTAAATATCCACAAACGGAAACCGTTCCTTTAACATCCTTTTCTTGAGATCTTTTTTCCGTTTCAAGTGGTTTTTCATATAGATCAGGTGCTTGCATATACCCATCCGGTTTACGGCATAATCCGGACAGCTGCAGTGCCCTTTGCCTTGGACCGGATCGTGAAGTGTGACCGTATATTGCTTTCCCAACGCCGTTTCCAGGAGGTGCTCCCCCTTATAGGTGTCCCCTTCGTGAACCGTGAAGTTCTCACTTTGGGCCCGCTTTTTTCTGTCTTCAATGGCCTGGGCCCGGATTTCGTCACCCGTAAGATATTTCTCAGTATCGGGATCCTCACCGGCTTTTGGCGTTTCAACCGGCGTGTTCCAGCGGTCGAGAACATCTCGCGCATGGAGCAGTGCGGCCACCGTATGTTTGCACCCTTCTCCGGGGTAAGGGCATGTACAGGCATAGGTCAGGTCGCCGTTGTGGATCCGGATCTCGGTTTGATAATCCCCGTAATTGCCGTCCACATGATAGGTAAAATAACCCTGTTCAGGATCGGATTCCTTCAGAAAAAAAGAGCCGTTTTCATAAAGGCCTATTCCCCGCTGATAGATGGCAGGGGAATCGGCCACCCGGTCTTTGATCAATTTCCTCGTGATATGCATTGGTCGTCTCTCCTCATCGGCACTTTGTATGCCGGGCATCCGGTGCATGAAAATCGCCTGCTTTGAGCCATCGCCCTGGAACTGTGTGACTCTGTAACAGACATTCTGCTCCGGGTCAAGACGCTGATACGCTTGGCCTTCATGCCGGTTTTCAAATATAGTATTCGGCCCGCTCCCGATCGCCCATTTCTACTTGACTTAACCTCAATTTTCAATAGAATATTTCACACGGCCTTCCCTTTCAAACGGTAATATCCACCACGGCAGTAACCCCTGAACCCCTGAACCTCTGAACCTGGAGCCCTCAATTCATGGAGCACCCCTCAAATACTGCCCACCCAGCTCCTGACAGGTGTTGTTTGTCCTTTTGGGAGTAAAACCAAGATCACAAAAATCGGGAAGTTTACGTCAATATAATTGTAAAGATTGGTCTCTCCAAGTGGAATGATAGATAAACGAACCAGGGGTTG
>JAWLET010000059.1:0-11806 GCA_041685955.1 Desulfobacteraceae bacterium
CCCCATCTCCCACTGGCGGTTGAGCCTGAAATACATGTCTTTACGCGCCATCAGGGTCTCATGGGTACCCTTCTCCCGGATTCGGCCCTGATGCATGACCAGGATGTGATGGGCGTTGCGGATGGTGGAAAGCCGATGGGCGATGATCAGCGTGGTCCGGGTCTGGGCCATGCGCGATATGGCCTCCTGGATGAGGCGCTCGGATTCGGGGTCGATATTGGAGGTGGCCTCGTCCAGGATGAGCAGGCGGGGGTTTCCGGCCAGGGCCCGGGCAAAGGACAAGAGCTGGCGCTCCCCGGCCGAAAGCGAGGCCCCGCCTTCCCCCATCTCGGTGTCGAAACCCTTGGGGAGCCGCTCGATAAATCCATGGGCATTGGCGGTTCGGGCGGCCTGTAGGACCATTTCCGGGTCCACGTGTTTTCGGCCCAGGGCAATATTTTCCCTGACGCTCCCGGAGAAAATAAAGACATCCTGCAGGCACAGGCCCACCGTCTGCCTGAGGCCCTTTTCAGGCCATTGTCTCAGGTCCATCCCATCCAGCAGGACGGCCCCCTGGTCCGGGTCATAGAACCGCTCGGCCAGGTTCACCACCGTGGTCTTTCCCGCCCCGGTGGCTCCCACAATGGCCGTGGTCTGGGCCGGTCTTACTTCAAAGGAGATGTCCTTTAATACGGGTTTGTCCGGATCATATCCAAAGATGACGTCCTCAAATACAAGTCGACCGTCAATAGAGGCCGGGACCTTGGAAGCCTTGGGTTCCGGGATCTGGGGTTCGAGGTCCATGTATTCGAAGATGCGTTCGGTGGAGGCCATGGCGAGTTGCATGATGTTGTATTTTTCAGAGATATCCCGGATGGGTTTAAAAAACATCTGGATGTACCCGATAAAGGCCACCAGGGCCCCCAGGCTCAAGGTCTCCTGAATCACTTTCCCGCCCCCGTGCCAGATGAGCAAGGCCACGGCAAGGGAAGAAAAGAGCTCCATAACCGGCATGAACAGGGCAAAGACCCTGATCTGTTTCATGCCCGCCAGGTAATTCTCCTCATTGACTGTTTCAAACACCCTGGACTGAAATTTTTCCCGCACAAAGAGCTGGATGACCTGAATGCCGCTGATGCGTTCCTGTAAAAAGGCATTGATCTTGGCCACCGTGGACCGCAACTCCCGGAAGGCCTCTCTCGCCATGGAGCTGAACAGAAACGTCAAGGCGAAGATAAAGGGAATCAGAATGAAGCACACCAGGGCCAGCCGCCAGTTGAGATACATAATAATGATAAAGGCCCCCACCAGGATAAACAGGTCCTTGAACAGGGTGATAAAGACCGACTTGAACATCTCGTTGAGGTTTTCCACGTCATTGGTGAGCCGGGTGACCAGCCGGCCTACGGGATTATGATCAAAAAAACGAAGCCCATGGGACTGCATCTTTTGAAACAGCGCCATGCGGATATCCCGCATGATCTGCTGGCCGGTGAACTCCAACACCATATGCTCTATGTACCCGAAAACCAGAGATAACAGCAGCATGGCGAAAAAGACCGCCGCCACCAGGGTGACGCCTCGAATATCCTTCCCCCGAATGTCCATCAGGGTCTGTTTGGGGAGGGTGTTGAGCCGGTCATAGAGGATCAGACGGGTCCCGTCGGCCATCTCATCTGTCGCCCAACCGGGTTTCAGAGTTGCTTTGTCCGCTTCAGGAGCCACCCGATAAAGGCGCTTGGAGGTGAGGGCCCCCTGATCCCTGAAGCGCTGAACATCCACGGGATCTATTTTTTTGAGATGGACGTTGGAGATGTAATAGATGTCCGGGTCTTGACCTTTTTGAAATAAGTCCCCGTACTTGCGCGTCGCCTCCTGTGCCCGGTGATCCGGCAGTGGCGTAAGATCCACCCGGTACCAGGAAGAGAGAATGTAGCGGTCAATGGCGATCTTGCTCATGTAAGGGGCGGCCAGGTCAAAGAGGGTGATCAAAAGGGTGAATAGGAGCCCTGCGGCCATCCGCTTTTTATACACCAGGGCATAGGGGATAAGCCGTTTCAACAGTCGGATGTTATACGGCTTCCCCAGCTGCCCTTCCTGCATATAGCCATAATCGCCGAACACCATTGGATCAGGCCTCCGTCTGGGATTTCTCTTCTAAGACTTGCTTTTCATACAGGGCCGCATATCGTCCCCCCGCGCGAATGAGCTGGTGATGATCGCCTTCTTCCACCAGTCTGCCCTCATGGAGCACCAAAATCCAATCGGCTTTTCTGATGGTGGCCACCCGGTGGGATACGATCAATGTGGTTCGCTCGCCCGGCAGGCCCAAAATGCGGCTTAAGATGCGCGCTTCAGTGCGGGTATCCACCATGGAGAGGGCGTCGTCCAGGATCAGAACGGGCGGGTCCGCCACCAAGGCCCGTGCAATGGTCAGGCGCTGCCGCTGTCCTCCTGAAAGGCTCACTCCCCGCTCTCCCAGCATGGTATCCATTCCCTTTTCAAGGGCTTGAACGTCTTCGAGTACGTCAGCCACGTGTAATGTCTGTTGAAGAGATGCCTCGGAGATGCCTTCCCTGCCGAAGACCACGTTGTTCCGGATGGTGTCTGAAAACAGAAAAACTTCCTGAGAGACAACACCCATCTGTTGTCTCAACCAGCGTAAGGGGACCTTTCGGATGTCTTCGCCGCCCACAAACACGGTATGTAAGGGGACATCCAGCATGCGGGGCAGGGTCCTCAGCAGGGTCGATTTCCCCGATCCCACGCCCCCCACCAGTGCCACGGTCTTTCCGGATAAAATGGTGAAACAGATATCTTTGAGCGCATAGGACTCCTGACCGGGATAACGGAAGCTAAGGCCTCTTACGGCAATGGACGCCCCCCGCAGAGGGGGTATATCCGCTTTTACGTCCCGGGAAAGGGCCTCAGGCGGTTGGGGATCTTGTATCTCCGGCGCCTCGGCCAGGATCCGGTTGATCCGGCGCATGGCGGCCGATCCCCGTTGGAATAGATTGGTGACCCAGCCCATGGCCATCATGGGCCAGGTGAGCAGGTTCAAGTAACTGATAAAGGCCACAAAGTCGCCCGGCGTGATGCTGCCCAAAATGGCGTAGCGGCCGCCCAGAAGGATGACGATGGCCAACCCTGTGTTGGTAAAGAGGGTCATTATAGGGAAAAACACGGCCAGGGTCCGTGCCAAAGTCATGTTTTCCGCCACATAGCCCTCACTCTGGGCCTCCACGTTTTCGTATTCCCAACCTTGTCCCCCATAGGCCTTGATCACCCGGATGCCGGCAAATATCTCCCGTATCTGCTCGGTGAGGTCGGCGAACTTCTTTTGTACGGCCTCAAACCCTCCTGACATGCGCCGGGTGAGCTTGCGGGTGAGGATAACCACCACCGGGGCCGGTATCAGGGAGATCAGGGTCAGTTTGAGGTTGATGGACATCATGAACCCGATGGCCGCCATACCGAGTACGGCCCCGTCCACCAGGGCCACCAGGCCCATGCCGCTGGCCATGCGGACCGCATTGATGTCGTTGATGGCCCGGGCCATGATGTCGCCGGTGGGGGTGCGTTGGAAAAAGGAGAGGGAGAGGGTCTGAAGGTGTTGGTACAGTCGATTCCTGAGTTTTTGCTCCACTTTCCTGGAATGTCCCAGCAGAAGGTGTCGCCAGATGTAGCGGAAGAGGGCAATGACCAAGGCCAGCCCCACAATGGTCAAGGCCTGTTTAAGGAGTTCGGCCTTTAGATGCGGCACGGTCTGGACGGTGAGTAGATCTATGGCCTGCTTGATGATCAGGGGGATGAGAAGTTGCAGAAAATCCACCAGGAGGAGGCTTAATAATCCTAAGATGAGGGCCACCCGGTTTTGTACAAAGTAGCCTTTCAGCGGTTGAAACGGTTTCAGCGTGTCTTTAAATGGAACCCTCACGTATTTCATGGAAAAAGCAATACCCAAGGGAGACCGGAAATGTCAATCACTTGCTGAGGGGTTTTGTGTTTGAACTTGGTTCATGGTCAGTGGTATGGTACGTAGGTGATGCTTCACTTTCTTTCAGATCAGACACTTGATACGTGACACAACACTAGGTGCAATGAAAGGAGGCGCCATTGAAAAGCCAGCTCACCTGCCCCCATTGCGGCGGTACCGTAACCACCTACCAAAATCCTTTTCCCACTGTGGATATTATCATCGAGATGCCCCTGCCCGATTCAGGAACCACGCCGAGCCGGAACCACGGTCCCCAGCATCTCGGGGTGGTGCTGATCAAAAGAAAAAATCCCCCCTTTGGCTGGGCCCTGCCCGGAGGGTTTGTGGACTATGGGGAAAGTCTGGAAACAGCCGCGATCAGAGAAGCGGATGAGGAAACTTCATTGAAGGTGACGCTTTTGTATCAATTGGGGGCTTATTCAGACCCGACAAGAGATCCTCGGCACCATACCATTTCAGTGGTTTTTGTGGCCCGGGGGAGCGGGGCGCCCGAGGCTGCCGATGATGCGGTTGACATCGGGCTTTTCCATCCGGATTCCCTGCCTCGTCCACTGGCCTTTGATCATGATCAGATTCTTCAGGATTACTTTGAAAAATGTTTTCAAAAAAGATAAAGGCTGTCCTGTTTCCCCTGTTTCTGTTCTTCCTTCTTTTTGCAGCATGCCTCATCTTTGCCAATGAACTCATACAGCGGCCTTCGGTTCAGCGCTACCTCATGCGGGAATTGTCCGGAAGGGTTGGATATGACCTCCGGGCGACCCATATCGAGTTGAACCTGTGGAAGGGCATCGGGATCAGCGCCCGGGATCTGGACATCAAATCGCCTCAGGGAGCGTCCATCATCTCGGCCTCCAGGATCCGGATCCGCTTAGACCCTCGGGCCTTGATACGGGGCCGGATAGCCCCCACCCGACTGGTATTGGTTGAACCGGAGCTTGAACTGGGCTTGGACAGGGGCGTGTATGGGCCCATGGAAACCACGGCGGGCGACGAAAATATCTTAGGCGCCCTGGCGGCCTTTTCCGCTCTCGGTGTGGAGAAAGGCCGCGTAAAGCTGAAAGGGGTTTCCGTTGATGTGGCGGATTTCAATATGGATCTTTCCCGAACCCACCAAGATCCGTTGGCCTTCACCCTTTTTTCCAAAGCAAAGATGGTGTACAGGGACCAACAGATCCCGCTTTCCGTCAGTGGAAGGGTGACGCAAAAGGCCGGGCAGGGTCTTTCAGGAGAGGTTACCCTCAATTCGGATGCCATTCCCCTGGCTGTTTTGCCATGGCCCAGGGATCTGCGGTTCAAAGGGGGTGATGCCAAAATCCGGCTAAAGGCCAAGGGATCGCTCAAGGCCGGGATCACGGTCGATGGGGTTTTGAATGCCAATAACGTCGATTTTCTCATTCTGGATGAGGGGGACAAAAAGCGTTTTGTCCTTGACAGGCTGTCCATCCCGTTTGAGGCCCGTTATTCGGCAGAGGTGCTTGAACTCCCGTCCTTCGAGGTCAAGGCAGAGGGGTTTTCCCTGAACGGCACCGCCGGCATCGACCTCAAGGATACCTCAAACCCAGGGATTTCCCTCAAGGTCACCAGCCCCTTCATGCCGCTCGCTGTGTTTAAAAAGATATTTCCGTCCTCCCTTCTGCCGGGATGGCTGGAGGCCCGTCTTTTTCCCTGCTTTTCCGACGGAAAGGTACGCGTGGATGATTTTGCTTTGAACGGGACTGTGCAGGAAATTGAGGGCCTGGATCGATATGAAAATGCACAGGCCCTGTCATTGGGGCTGACCTGCGAAGGGATGACGGCCTTTAAGGGGGAGGATGTCCCGCCCATGCAGGATGTCTCCGGGCATGTGGCCGTAAAAAACGGTGTCCTTCTGGTTACAGGGATGGAGGCCGGGTTCGGGGATTCAGAGATCAAGGAGGGTACACTTACAGTGGATACCCTGTATTCCGATACCCCCGCCTATGAGGCTTCTCTTTCAGGATCGTTTGAGATTGAGGACCTGCTGAGGCAGCAGGGCCTCCATTTTATTCCCCCGGAGGTCACCCGGGCCCTGAATCGCTGGAATGCGGGCTCACTTTTACAGACCCGCTCGGTGAGCGGGCGGCTGGATGCGCAAGTAGGGGTTGTTTATCAGAACGGGTGGGATTTCCCAAGGATTTCAAACGGCGCCTTTGAGTTCAAAGCCTGCAGACTGAACATGAAGGAATTGATCTTTCCGGTTGCCCTGGATACCGGAACCCTCAAGATGGATGGAAAAGGGGGCAGGGAATTCAGTGCTGCGGGTCGCTGGGGCCGGTCTCGAATCAAAGCCTCCGGGTCTATGGGGGAATCGTGGAGAACCGGCCGGGCCCGTGTGGAGGCTGAGGCGGATCTTGAGGAACTGCTCCACCGGTTTTATCCCTCACTGACAGGGACTATTCACGCCCCCGATTTGGTCGCGGCCCAATTGACCCTTACCCGGGAAAAGGGCCATTGGGCATACCAGGGAACGGTCAATCCCAAGGGGGTGTTCATGGAGGGGGAGAAGATGACGGTGTCTCCTTTTGAGCATATGAAAACCCTCTTTTTTGACGGGCGGTTTATACCGGGAAAACAGGTGGCGCTCAAGGAATTGAAGTCCTCCCAAGGGACGCCTTGGTTTACGCTCAGCGGGACCTACGCCCTTGAAGGCGGTAAAGGTATGGATATGGAGATAAAGACCCGGGGCCTGAAATTGCAGGATCTGGGGGTTAGGTTCAAAAATGGCGATATGTCGGCCAAAGGCTCCTTTTCGTGCGATGCCCGGGTGCAGGTCCCGGGATCAGATCCCCTGAAAACGGCTGTCACCGGGATCCTTCGGGGAGAACAGATTACCTTGAGGTCAAAGGCCCTGTCCATGCCTGTGACGGATTTGAGCTTTAAGGTGCAATGTAGGGGACAGACCTGTGCGGTGGAATCTTTGAAAATGAATATGGGCCCCAATGCGTATCGGGTCGAAGGAACGCTTCATGGGTGGGAAGGCCTGAAAGGAGACCTGGCAGTGACCGCCAATCACCTGGACCTCTCTGAACTGATAGGTGATCGCCCTTTTTGGGGGTCCAAGGACGGGTTCCCGCCCCGGGAACGGTCCCAAAAAAGGGCAGATGCCCGTTCGCAGTTCATGGAGCGTTCCAACGTAGAGGTCAGGGTGGATGTCGAAAAGGCTCAATGGGGGAAGGTGGGTTTCGAGCCCATTCAAGCGGTCTGTACCATTCGAGGGGGTGACCTTTACGTGAACCGGGCCGAAGTCGGCCTTGAATATGGAAGGATCCGGTTCAAAGGCCATCTCAAAACAGGTCGGAAACCCCAATTGGCCGTGTCCACCTACATAAATATCACCCGGATGCCTGTGAAGAATCTCCCGCGGATGTTGGACCCGGTAAAGAAATACGTGGAAGGGGACCTGAGCCTGGAGGGTTTACTGTACATCAAGGGCTCAAACCGGGAGGCATGGCTGTCCAGTCTCACCGGGGGGACGAACGTCCTCCTTGAAAACGGCGTCATCAAAAGATCCAATATTTTTATAAAAATCCTTGATTTTTTGAGTATTAAGGGGATGTTTACCAAGGATAAGGCCGGGGCTTCAAAGGGACTGAAGTTTGACAAGATCGAGGGGCCGGTGGATGTGGAAAACGGGATCGCCCAGGTGGAACAAATGCGTCTGAGGGGACCGGTCCTCAATGCCGTCGGGCGGGGGAAGGTAGATCTGATTGAAAAAACCGTGGACGGGGAAGTGGGGGTGGAGCCTTTGGGCACCATTGATCTGGTGATCAGTCACCTGCCCGTCATAGGCCACCTGTTGACCGGCGATAAAAAGGCCCTGTATGTGGATTACTTCAAGGTCGAAGGACCACTCACCGAACCGCATGTTCGATACATCCCCTTCAAAAGCCTGGGCAGCGGTACCATAGGCTTTATCCAACGCCTGTTTTTGTCGCCTGGCCGACTGTTCAAAAACATATCCGACAGACAACGCGATTTCAAACGAAAAGGGCTCCCGCTCCCCAACAACCTGCAATCTGAAGAGGATATGGGGCCGTGATCCCACCGGCGACAAGGGCCGCCGACTATCCCTCGCTGTCCTCGGCCCGGGGCTTTTCCAGTAATTCCCTGAGTGCGGGTTTTAGGTAGATGCCACTGAGATCAAACCGCCTGAGCGCCCGGGTCAGGATGGTGGTTTTTTCCCGGACAGATCCATGCTTATTCACCATGATCACCTGCCTGCCCCGTATGCGGCACATTCCCCCTGGGGAGAAGATCTCGCCGGTAAGCGCTTCATAGCGGATTTCCACTCCCAATTGATGGGCAAGGGCCTCCAACTCTCCCAGCACAGTCTTGTCGTCCAAGCCGGATCCCCTGTCTTTATCCTGATTAAGCGAAGAGGGTTTCACTGTGGGACGGGTCACCGCATCCGTCCAAGATTCCCGCTCTTTGAGCGGGAGCCGATTCATGCTGATCAGCCCAGTCGTTTCATATCCGCCACCAGGGTTCTGACCGCATCGGCGGACCGGTTAAGGGCCTCTTTTTCCGCGTCCTTGAGCTCAATTTCAATAACCGCTTCCACACCTTCTTTCCCCAGTTTTGCAGGTACCCCGATGAACAGATCGTGTATCCCGTACTCGCCCTCGAGAAACGCTGCGCAGGGGAGGATCTTCTTCTTGTCTTTCAGGACGGCCTCAGCCATCTCCACGGCCGCGGAGGCAGGCGCATAATAGGCGCTCCCTGTTTTCAGTAGGCCCACGATCTCGGCCCCGCCGTTTCGGGTCCTGTCCACCAGGGCCTCGATTCTTTCAGGGGAAATCAGTTCGGTGATGGGAATGCCGGCCACAGTGGAGTATCGGGGGAGCGGCACCATGGTATCGCCGTGTCCTCCCAACACGAATGCATGGGTGTTTTCCACGGAGACATTCAATTCCATGGCGATGAAGGCGCGGAACCGGGCCGAATCCAGGACCCCTGCCATGCCCATAACCCGGTTCTTGGGAAAGCCGCTGGCGGTGTGGGCCACATGACACATGGCATCCAGAGGATTGCTGACGATGATGAGCACCGCCTCAGGGGCGACGCCGGCCACTTCCCTGGTCACGGTTTCCATAATGCCCATGTTGGTGGACAACAGGTCATCCCGGCTCATGCCCGGTTTTCTGGGAATCCCCGCGGTAATGATGACCACGTCCGAATCCTTGGCCGGAGCATAGTCGTTGGTGCTGCCCATAATTCTCGAATCATGGGCCTCGATGGGCGCGGCCTCCGTGAGGTCCAGGGCCTTGCCTGAAGGCACGCCTTCCAGGACGTCCACTAACACCACATCGGCCAGTTCCTTTTCCGCCAGCCGCATGGCCGCGGTGGCGCCCACATTTCCAGCCCCGATGACGGTGGCTTTTTTATCCATTATGGTCCTCCTTTCAAAAGGTCAAAGCAGTACGGGCTAAACGCAGTGAAGACAAATGGTAAACTTTCATAAGAACCATACCGCAGATTTTCGAGGGGGTCAAGGAAATGCCCGCGAGGACAGCAGTTCTAATTGGGGGGGCTTTATTTGGCACAAGATCTGTGAGAGCGGCGTCTCGCCGCCATATTTCGTTCCTTATTGACGCCTCAATGTCATTCTGCTATTTTCTCCGTTCTCTTTACCCTCTCAGGCTAAGGTGGTCAAAATGAGCTCGCAGACGGCTTATATGGCTCCCGCTATCACACTCACGTTTAGATCAGCTGGAAGTCCGTTCGTGGAGATCAAAAAATGAGATGCCCGAAATGCCAGTTTGACAACCGAGAAGGGGCCAAGTTCTGCAAGAAATGCGGCAACAAATTGGAAGTTATATGCCCGTCTTGCGGCCATGCTTATGAACCGGACAGCCTTTTTTGTGATGAATGCGGTTACGACCTGAGAAGCCCCGGAGAAACCGCGCCCATCGACTATTCCCAACCCGACTCCTACACGCCCAAACACCTGGCCGACAAGATCCTCACCGTACGCAGTTCCATGGAAGGGGAGCGCAAGGTGGTTACCGTCATGTTCACGGATGTGGTCGACTATACTTCCATGTCTGAAAAGCTCGACCCGGAAGAAGTTCACCAGATCATGGACGGCGTCTTTAAGATCCTCATGGATGAGATCCACCGGTATGAGGGCACCATCAACCAGTTCACCGGGGATGGGGTCATGGCGCTTTTCGGCGCTCCGGTTGCCCATGAAGATCATGCCCAACGGGCCTGTTATTCCGCCTTAGCCATTCAAAAAGCCCTGGGGCAGTATGGTGACAAAATTGAAAAGGACACGGGGATAGCGTTCAAGATGCGTGTTGGGCTTAACTCCGGACCGGTGATGGTGGGAGCTATCGGGGATGATCTTAGAATGGATTATACGGCTGTGGGGGACACCACGAATCTGGCCTCGAGGATGGAGGGAATGGCTCGGCCAGGCAGTATTATGCTCTCCAAAAACACCCAACGCCTGGTGAAGGGTTATTTCGAGTTGCGATTCCTCGGCAGACTGAAGGTCAAGGGGAAGGATGAGCCCCAGGAAGTCTTTGAACTTCTCAAGGCTGGGAGAGCCGAGACCAGGCTCGAGGCGGCTGCAGCAAGAGGTTTCACCAAATTTGTGGGCAGAAAAAACTCCATGGCTTCCCTTATGGACGCTTATGAACGGGCGGAGGCAGGATCCGGAAAGGTGGTGGGAATGGTGGGGGAAGCCGGTGTGGGGAAATCGCGGCTCCTCTGGGAATTCAGGAGCCGGCTGGCTCAAGATAAAGTGACGTATCTTGAAGGCCGCTGTCTTCATTACGGCGCCTCCATGCCGTACCTCCCCATATTGGACATCCTGAGATCGTACTTCGAGCTGAGGGAGGAAGACCGGGAATTCGTGCTTCAAAAAAAGCTGAAGCAAGGACTCCTCCAGCTGGATGAAAACCTCAAAAGCGACCTGCCGTCTTTTCAGGATCTCTTGTCCCTTCCGGTAGAGAACAGGGAATATCTGAACCTGGAGCCGAAAGAGAAAAAAGAGAGAAACTTTGAGGCGATTCGGAACCTGCTGATTCAGGAGGGCCGGAAAAAGACCGTCATTGTGGCCATAGAGGATTTGCACTGGATTGATACGACTTCAGAGGAGTTTCTGAATTACTTCATCGGGTTCTTGACCCATTCCCGGATCCTGTTGATACTTCTCTACCGACCCGAATATACCCACCAGTGGGCGGGAAAATCCTATTACGACCACATCGGTCTGGATCAACTGACCTTGAAATCGAGCGCAGAGCTGGTCCAGGGGATTCTGGAGGGCGGCGAGATCGTTCCGGAACTGAAAGATCTCATTCTCCAGCGGGCCGCCGGCAATCCGCTCTTTATGGAAGAGCTCACCCACGCATTGCTGGAGAACGGCGTCATCGAGCAGAGAGACAGACAATATGTGCTGAACCGGCGGCCTTCCCAGATTCAGGTCCCGGATACCATTCAGGGGATCATTGCCGCCCGGATCGACCGCTTGGACGAGACCCTGAAGCAGATCATGCAGGTGGCTTCGGTGATCGGAAGGGAATTTGCCTTCCGCATTCTTCAGGCCATTACGGAAATGAAAGAAGGGCTTAAGTCCCATCTCCTCAATCTTCAGGGTCTTGAATTCATCCACGAGAAAAGCCTCTTTCCTGAGCTGGAATACATCTTCAAACATGCCATCACCCAGGAGGTGGCTTACAATAGCCTGCTTCACAAAAGGAGAAGAGAAATCCACGGCAAGATCGGAAGGGCCATCGAACAGATCTATCCGGAAAGACTGGAAGAGTTCTATGAGATACTCGCCTACCATTATTCCAAAAGCGA
>JAWLET010000352.1:0-2692 GCA_041685955.1 Desulfobacteraceae bacterium
TTTTTTTGAGCGGTGTTCGCGAAGCCGCCTTGTAAGGTCCTTTGTGATACCTATGTACCTTTTGCCTGACGCTCCCTTAAGCACATATAAAGTGACCATCTTTGGCAGATCGGATTTTGTGGTGGTCGGGGCGAGAGGATTTGAACCTCCGACATCCTGCTCCCAAAGCAGGTGCGCTGCCAGGCTGCGCCACGCCCCGTCTTTTGCTTCATTTTGGTTATCTTAGCCATTCAAGGCCTCAAAATCAAGCAAATATTTGATTTGGCTGGAGCATTATGGTATTTTTCCTTGTGGGATTTACCTTTCCCACCTCAATCCATCAGACCTTAATGGGACGACTCGTGACAGGGGTATGCCTGAAAAACCGCCGCGGCTTTTACTCAATAAGGATAGATCCATGACATACAAAGCATTTCATCGCCTGGTTTCCGACAATAGATTCCTGGAACAGATCCTCGACAATCTTTCCGACGGCATCATCGCCCATGACATGTCCAGAAGGATTCTTTTTTTCAACCGGGCGGCGGAGAGGATTACCGGCTTCAAACGGGAGCAGGTCCTGGGCAGGGACTGTCATGAGGCCTTTGGCAGGCCTTTTTGCGGGGGCCGCTGTTCATTTCAGGAAAATGAGGTCCACCTGCCGGAGCAGACTCATTATCCATTGAACATCCAGACCAGGGACGGCCAATATCGGCGCCTGGAGATGACCCTCATCATGATGGAGAGTGCCAGAGACGCATCCGCGGGAGTGATCGCCTCCTTCAGGGACGTGACCGAATTGATCGGGCTCAAGATAGAGGCAGGGGGCCTAAACGGGTTTGCCGGAATCGTGGGCCATCATCCCAAAATGATCGAAATCTACCGGCAGATCCGGGACCTGGGCGGCAATGCCTACCCGGTGTGTATCACCGGGGAAACCGGGACGGGCAAGGAATTGGTGGCCACCGCCATCCACAATGAGAGCAGACGGGGCGGACGGCCCTTTGTCCCGGTCAACTGTGCCGCCCTTCCGGACGGCATCCTGGAGAGCGAGCTGTTCGGGCACGTAAAAGGGGCGTTTACCGGCGCTGTCCGGGATAAGAAGGGCCGATTTGAGCTGGCGGACACCGGGACCATCTTCCTGGACGAAATCGGCGATCTGCCCAGGGCTCTGCAGGCCAAACTCCTGCGCGTGCTGCAGGAACATAAGATCGAGCCGGTGGGGGGCGAGGTCCAGAAATCGGTGGATGTCCGCCTCATCTGCGCCACCAATAAAGACCTGAGACGCGAAGTGAGAAAGGGAAATTTCCGGGATGATCTCTTTTACCGGATCAACGTGGTACCCATGCATCTTCCCCCTTTGCGGGAGCGAAAGAGTGATATTCCCCTCCTGGCGGAGCACCTGTTTGAAATGTCCACGGCTGAGGGGCATGAACACTTCGGCATCTCCCAAGCGGCCCTGGATATGATGAAGGCATATTCCTGGCCGGGCAACGTGCGCGAACTTCAGAGCGCCATCCGTTTCGCCCTGGTCAAATCCAAAGGGAAAATGATCCAGCCGGAGCACCTGCCCCAGGAATTGTGGGAGCATCCAAAAAAATCAACGGTTCGGGGCGGCAGGCGGAAACTCAACACGGAAAGTGTGAAGGCCGCTTTGACTCAGAGCGGGGGGAACAAGGCAAAGGCCGCCAGGATATTGGGGGTGGGGCGGGCCACCTTGTACCGCTTTTTGGAGGACTTTCCCATGTCCGCGTGAAACGGATCCTTTAAAAACCCAAAACCGTAGGCACAAGGAGGCAAAAAATGGAAACCAAAGGGTTAGAGCAACGCTATTCCAATCCGTACGTCATCGGCGTTCTGCTCGGTTTGGTCTTGCTGTTTTCCTTTTACACCATGGGCAGGGGTTTAGGTTCCTCATCCACCTTTGCCAGGATCACGGCCGCCGGCGTGGAACTGATGGCGCCTGATCACGTGCAACAACACCCCTATCTGTCCAAATATCTTCAAACCGAACGGCCCATACTCATGGAATGGCTGGTGTTCCTGACCCTGGGTGCGGGCCTGGGCGGACTTTTTTCCGCCTTTATCGCCAACCGGATTCAAGGGGAAGTGACCCGCGGACCCCACATAGCCCCCTTCCCCAGGCTGTGGCTGGCCCTGGCAGGCGGGATCCTTTCCGGATTTGCCGCCAGACTGGCCAGGGGATGTACCAGCGGCCAGGCCCTGACCGGCGCCTCGGAGCTGGCCGTGGGGAGCTGGGTATTCATGTTCAGTATCTTTGCAGGCGCCTATCTCACCGCCTATTTCTTCAGAAAGGAGTGGTCATAATGGGTCCTCTGTATAAATTGGGATGGTTTGATTTCGGCTACAGTTTGCAGATGGCCCTTTTGATCGGCTTTCTGTTCGGGTTTGTGCTGGAAAGGGCCGGTTTTGGAAACGCCCGTAAACTGGTGGCTGTGTTTTATTTAAGAGACTTCGCCGTGTTAAAGGTGATGTTCACGGCCATTGTGGTATGCATGATGGGCCTTTTGTATTTTTCCACCCTGGGCTGGATTCATATGGGCGGTGTCTATATCCTGCCCACCTACATCTGGCCCCAGATCGCGGGCGGACTGATCCTGGGGGTGGGGTTTGTGATGGGAGGGTACTGCCCCACCACCTCGGTGGTGGCCGCGGTCTCAGGCAAGCTGGACGGGCTGATATTCCTCATCGG
>JAWLET010000060.1:0-11672 GCA_041685955.1 Desulfobacteraceae bacterium
GGCCACGAGATTGGTGGGAAAGGTGCGTATCATGGTATTGTAGGCCTTTACCGCTTCATTGAACCGTCTGCGCTCTACTGCGATGCGGTTCTCCGTGCCCGCCAATTCATCCTGGAGTCGTATGAAGTTGGTGTTGGCCTTGAGCTCGGGGTATTGCTCCACTACCACCATTAAGCGGGACAGGGCCGAGGTGAGCTGTTTGTTGGCCTCGATTTTTTCATTGACCGTGTCCGCATTTCCCACCTTGGAACGGGCCTCGGTCACCTTTACAAAGACCTCCCTTTCGTGTTCGGCGTATCCCTTTACGGTTTCCACATAATTGGGGATCAGATCATACCGTCTTTGAAGCTGGTTCTCCACCTGAGCCCATGCCCCCTTTACGTTTTCATCCATGGTCACCAGGGTGTTATAGGTCCCCTTGAGATAGGAATAGGGAATAATGATCAATAAGACCACGATTCCCAGAATAATCAGTAGTGTCTTGAGTCCCTTGCTCATCTTATTCTCCTGATGCATCCACGATCTGTGATAATTTTCGCATTTCCCGCAGGCATGCCTTGAACACCAACACCCCTTTTTCCCGGTCCGGCTTTACCTGTCCTTCCCGAATATGAAGCAAGATTTCAAAAACGCCCGGGTCAATGCCCAGGACCTTGGACGCGGCCGTAATGACCTCATGCTTTTTTTGGGGCAGGGCCTCACCTTTGAGGTACAGCAGGGCCTCAAACAGGGCAATGATGGCGGGGAGGACCTGTCCGGCAAGTGCTTTCAGGGGTCCCGGCCTGCCGGATGTTTCCAGAAAGGCCTCTCTCAGCAAAAGGAGTTTTCCCTTGACTTCCCGTTCACACTGAAGACGCAGGAATTCAGGGTCCACGGTCAGGTCTTTAAGAATATCTTTTCCAAATACCAGTTGGTGGTTTCGTTGAAAATTGAGGTATTCGATGGGGTAGACATCTAAGGAGGTCTGCACATAGCTTTCGGTCAGAAACAGGGGGACGGCGACCCCCTTCTTCCGCCATCTTCCTACCACGTCAAAGGCCCGATCCAAATGATCGATGCCCTCTTCCGTTAGAACAATCATAAAATTGATGTCGGATTTTCCAGGGATAAAGTCCGGACCCGTGGCACTCCCGTAAAGGATGATACTCACGAGATCCGCCTCGAATATGTCCTGGTAGTCGGAGATGATGTCCGAGAATATGGTCTTTGGATCACTTATTTTCGCCATTTGGTCACTCCTGATTTAAAAGCCGCCGCCTGCGCCCCCGCCGCCGCTCATGCCGCCGCCGAACCCCCCGAATCCACCGCCGAAACCGCCGAAACCGCTTCCCATCCCCCTGCTGGAGTACCTGGAGCCACCCCCGCCCAGCCCAAAGAGCAGGGGGAGGAACAAGAACCAGGAACCGCCCCGCCTTCTGGACATCATCACAAATACCAAAATGATGAGTAAAATGGGTAAAAAGGAGAGCAAAGACCCCTGCTCCTGTTCCTTCGGGGGGGCGACCTGAGGTTCTCCGGTAAGTTCAACCCCGGAATCTTCGGCAATGATTTTGGCCACGGCCAGAGTACCGGCCAGCAACCCCTCTGCGAACCGATCTTCTTTTAGATACGGGAGCATATAGCGATCGCGGATTTCCCCCACCAGTCCGTCAGGGAGCATCCCCTCCACGCCGTACCCGGTTTCAATACGCATCTTCCGCTCTTTGACGGTGACGAATATGAGAACTCCCTTGTCTTCCCCCTTTTTGCCGATACCCCAGGCGCTGTAAAGCCGGTTGGCATAATCATTGTATTCAGCACCGCCGATATCCGGCATGGTGACCACCACAATGGGAATACCGGTCTTTTTTAAAAGCGTGGCGCTGACAGCGGCTATCTTTTGTGCATAGGCGTCAGAAATGACCCCGGCAAAATCATTGACCAGCCCTTGGGCTTCGGGAATGGGCCTTTCGGCGTGTACGGGACAGAAAGTGGCCCATAACAGAAAAAAGAGGAGGGAACAGAAAAGGCAGCTCGAAAAATGTTTTTTATAAGCCAGCTTGACAGGAAACACGGGTGTTTGGATCGATATGCGGCCCAATGGGTCCTTTAGGTGTTTGTGTTCGATACGATGAGGTTATGGCTCAGAATTTGTGTGACACCTCTGGCATAGAGAGATAATGGATGATTGACTTACGTACATCTAACCTGCTCCCCAACCTCAAATGGCCAAAATTAAATTATACACGCAAACCCACATCCTGTCATTATATTTTTTTACCGAACCTTTCGGAGTAGTTTACAGTTGCATGGAAGTCTGAAATATGAAAAGCTGAATCTTATAGAAGACTGGGGTTAGACGGCTCACATGGCGGCGTTTTTCGGATCTTTCAATCGCAAATCGACAATCAGCAATCAATAATATAGGAGGGGGGTGGTCCCAAATGAAAGAGAGCTTTCCTGACACGGCCTTTTTTTCCCTGGGCCGGGTGATAGATTTAATCTACAGGGAGGAGGAGCAGTTGAGCGATATCTTGTATTTCATCATCTCCCTGGCCGCGGAGATCACCGGCGCGGTGGGAAGTACGCTCCGGGTCCTGGAACAGGGGACCTTCAATCTGAAGGTGGTCTCCTCCTACGGGCTCACCAAAAAGTATCTTCATTCAGGGGCCATCGACTACGGCAAAAGCGTCACGGAGATCATGCAGGGCGATGTCATGATTGTCAATGATTTTGAACATGATTCCCGGATTCAAAACCTGGAAGCAGCAAAACGAGAAGGGGTCAGTGCGGTGATCGGCATTCCCTTTACGGTGAATGACACCACTTATGCCATCCTGAGGACCTATTATGCCCAAAAAAAGGTCCCGTCCCAGGACGAAATGGAATTTTTATACAGCCTGGGCAAGTTGAGTTGTCTCGCCATTGAGCGGGAGGCCGTCAGTGAACTGAAGGCATCAGAAAACCTTTGGCGATTAAGCAGCGTATGATGAATACGCCGGACCGACTAAAGCGTATCCTGTCCAGGATCGACGGCAAGGGATACAAGGCCTATAAAGACATCCTGGGGCCATACGATTTCGGGACATTCCATCTGTACGTGGATCATGTTCAGGGAGACCCGTTTGCCGCGCCCTCAAAGATTCGGCTCCGGGTCCCCATGGAACGGGCCGCGTTTCCCCCGGCCCTGTTTGAGGAAGGGGTGCGGCGGCAGGCCCTGGCGGATTATGTGGCGAGGCAGGTCATTAGATCCCTGAACACGGGTAAGGGAAAGGGTCGGGGGAGCGGCAAAAGCGGGCTCCTTTCCATAGATGCAGGGGGACAGGAGGTCCTGGCGCGCACTGCCTGCAAAATAACGCCCCACTGGGTGGAGGCGCGCATATATGCGGGTTTGCCTGCTGCCGGCAGACGGATTCTGGGACGCGAGGCAGAGAAGATCTTTTTTGATCAAATACCCCGGGCAGTGGAACAAGGGCTTTTGTGGCAGAGCTATGTAAAGAGAGAAGCCGAAGGCTTTGTGGCCTGTGTGGAAAACCAGGAATCCATTCGCAGCCGGCTGAGTTCCCTGGGCCTGGTGGCATTTGTGGCTGACGGGTCGCTGTTGCCCCGCGAGAGCGGGAACAGCCCCCGGCCCCTCCCATCAAAGGATGCGGTATTATTCAAGAGCCCCCAATCGTTGCGGGTGACCATGGATCTTCCCCATCCGGTTCCTGAACCCTTCGGCCCGGGTCGCACCGTGACCGGAATGGGTATTCCCCGGGGGATCACCCTGATCGCAGGGGGCGGGTATCACGGCAAGTCCACGCTGCTCAGGGCCCTTGAACAGGGGATATACCCCCATATCCCCAATGACGGCAGGGAATATGTGATTACCTCTGATCAGGCCGTAAAAATCCGGGCCGAAGACGGGCGCTCCATTGAACAGGTGGATATCAGCCCCTTTATCAGCAATCTCCCTTTCGGTCTGGATACGCGCGAGTTTTCCACCGACAACGCCAGCGGAAGCACCAGCCAGGCAGCCAATATCATTGAGGCCCTGGAGATGGGAGCCGAGGCCCTTCTCTTGGATGAGGATACCTCGGCCACCAATTTTATGATTCGAGACGTGCGCATGCAGGAGCTGGTGCACAAAACATTGGAGCCCATTACCCCGTTTATCGACCGGGTCCGGGAGATGCATCAGAGATTCGGGGTGTCCACCATCCTGGTTATGGGAGGGTGCGGCGATTATTTTGAGGTGGCGGACCAGGTCATCATGATGCAGGAGTATGCGCCTCAGGATGTCACCCCCAAGGCCCGTCAGGTGGCAAAGGCCCATGCCACGAGACGGCGGAAGGAAACCGGGCCTTGTGAAAAGTGGAGACTGAAGCGGTCCCCCCTGCCTGAAAGCATTGATCCTTCCAGAGGAAAAAAAGGGGTGAAGATTGATGCCAAGGCCCTGGATCTGATTCTTTTCGGCACCCATCCCATCGATCTGAGGGGGGTGGAACAACTGGTGGATTTCAGCCAGACCCGGGCAGTGGGGCTGGCCCTCCACCTGGCCGCCCGGCGGTTCATGGATGGAAACAGCACCTTAAAGGAGGTCCTGGTTCAGGTGGATCGCCATCTACATGCAGAAGGTCTGGACACCCTGGACCCCTATCATGGATCCGGGAAACACCCGGGCAGCCTTGCCAGACCCCGTCGGTTTGAAATGGCCGCGGCCCTCAATCGGCTTCGGGCCGTTCGATTCCGCGCCTTGAAGTGAAGGGGGTCTCCAGCACTACACAAAATACTGAATGGTCCCGTCAGGAACCACCGCCACCCGGGTACCGGCCCCATGGTCCCGCATCAAAACCTCGCAGGTTTCCTGCCAGGTCTTGTACCACTGAATGTCATTCACAGGGCCGAACCATTCCCAGCCGGCCCAATCCGGATGCTCACTGACGAGAAAAAGCCGGTTGACTCTGGGAGGAAAACTGTCTTTTCTGCCCCAGAGTCTTCCCCCGACGAATTTCCCTCCGCTTCTGAGCAGATAGTGGGGGATCTGGCCGTCAGGCGCATTGATAATGCACACCATGTCGCCCCCGGTCTCCTTCAAAAGACCTGCACACCCCACAATGGCCACATGTCCTTCATTGGCCTTAGAAAAGGCGTTGACCATGACAATGTCTGCATCCCCTCCCCGAGGGGTGGCATAATGCCTTTGGGCATACCGGACGCCCGCCCGGTGGGCCGCTATGGGATCGCCTGCGAACAGGGCCACGGTCTGGCGCTGGTAGTTGACGATGGCATCGATCTTGATATCCAGACCTGACATGCGGGTGGCTTCCTCCATATCCAGGCGAAGCACGTTGCCGTGGTGTTTGGCCAGGCCCACGGTGGGGTTTAGCTTTCCCAAGGGGTGATTCTCGGTGGGTGCACTGCGGCCCCCCACCCGGCAGTGGTTGTGCCACATGCTGTTCATGGACGCCAGACCCGGGAGCACGATCTTCCCCCCTCCCCCATACCCGTAAGACACATGGGGTACGATCAGTCCGATGCCGATTTTCACATCACATTTCATGAACTCCGCGTTTATTTCCACCGGGGTCCCCCGGGAGGTTTCCCCGAGATACTGGCAGCATTCATAGGGGTTGTGATTGAAGACCGGAAACCGGGCCAAAATATCATGGCCCAGCTTTTTCCTGAAATCAATCAGAGAGTGGGCCCCGTGGGCCCCCAGGGCCACGATAAACCTGATGTGGCCATCGGGAATTCCGGCTTTTTGCAGCTCCTCCAGGACATACCCTGCAATCTGGTCCACCCTGGTGGGCCGGGTGATATCATCAAACACAATGGCCACGTCCCTTTTGCCCTTTGCCAGATCCCGAATCCTGGGGGCCCCGATGGGGTGTTCAAAGGCTGCTTCAAACGCCTGAGGGGTTAGGGGGACCGCCTTTCTGCCGTTCATATTCAAGACCTGCACATGCCAGGGGTCAGGGAATGTCAGATCCATATCCGTATCCCCATACCAGGCCAGGTGGGGAACTTTTACTTGGATTGTCATATGGAATGCTCCTTAAAGGTGAACCGATAAAGCACAGGGCGAATAACGGAATTTATCAATTATATAATCAATTTATCAGATCCGGAACGGTTTGTAAAGCGGCCGGGCAGCGCCAATTGCCCTTGCCCCTTCCCCCTGCGGATGCTATACTGGAATGAATCGAACATTCGCAAGCGTTACCGGTTCTGGGGGTTGCGGCTTTTTAAATCCTGAACTTTTAAGCCCCTGAACCCAAAAGATAGGAAAGGCCAAACCGTCTTCATACCGGCCATGGATGCGTGTTGAGGAGATCCAGGAGGGATGGGGGCCACAAAGGTGTGAATATGCAATGCAGAAATCATCCCGATCGGGAGGCCCGGTTTACCTGCCAGAAAATGAATGTGGGCTACTGCCTGGAATGCTTAGAAGACTGTGAGGCCTGTACGGACCCATGCGGATACTGCCAGTTCAGGTCCCAGTGTATCATATGGGAGAAGTGCAGAAAGAGCGAGAAGCGATATCGCCTTGAGCAGAAGGCACAAGGGGTGTAGGGATGCGAAGATGTATTTTTCAAATCTTTGTGGGTTTTTGTCTTGGTGTGAGGTCTAAAAGGCCTGCATCAGGACTTATGCGCGCTTTTGTTTTCGTCTTGACAACCTAAAGGTTGCATTGATAAATAGTTACTTTGTAGCTAAATAGTAGCCACACCATCCAGGCCATATCCGGCTTGGATGGAGGCCGCTTTGCCCCCATGAAATGACAGGAGGTTAATATATGGATATCACGGCTAAAATAGCTGAAATTGTCGGGCCGGAGAATGTGTATGATGATCGAGTGGAGTGCCTGAGCTATTCGCGGGATCTTTCCGTGCATGAAGGGGTGCCGGACTGGGTGGTTTTTGCCCACAATGCAGAGCAGATTTCCGCCATCATGAAACTGGCCAACACGGAAAAGATTCCGGTAACGGTCCAGGGTTCAGGGACCGCCACCACCGGGGCCTCTTTACCCGTAGAGGGCGGCATATTGCTGGATGTCCATACCATGAATAAAATACTGGCGGTGGACAAGGACAATTTTTATGCCACTGTCGAGCCGGGGGTTATCTGCAACCAGCTGAATGCCCGTCTGGCAAAAGAGGGGCTCATGTTTCCCCCCAACCCCGGCAGCGAGGCCATCGCCACCATCGGGGGGATGATGTCCACCAACTCCAGCGGTCACCGGGCCGTTAAATACGGGACCGCCAGGGACTATGTGAAGGATCTCAAAGTGGTGCTGGCGGACGGCACTATGATTGAGACCGGGTTTAAGACCCCCAAGTCATCCTTTGGATATGACCTGAACCGGGTTTTTACCAGCTCGGAAGGAACCTTAGGGGTAATCACCGAGATCACGGTAAAAATTCAGGCCATTCCGGAATATAACGCCCTGGCCCTGGCCATCTTTCATGACCTGTTTGCGGCCGGGAATGCGGTGACCGAGATTATCGGTTCCGGTATCCAGTTAACCGCGTGCGAGATCCTGGACAACTACAGCCTCAAGGTGGTGGAAGAGGCCATTAACAAGGATGTCAGCAAGATAGAGGCCATGTTGATCATCGAATCCGACGGGGCCAAAGAAACCGTTACCCGGGACATGGAACAAATCGGCGAAATATGTAAAAAGCATGGGGTGGAGGAATTCACCTGGAGCGATGATCCGGCCAAGGCCGGGGAAATCATGGAGGCCCGGGGCAAGCTGGTCCCCACCCTCTCCAGGATCAAGCCGGGCAACCGGCTGGTGGCTATATCCGAGGACCTGGGGATTCCGCCCACCAAGATTCCGGAAGTGATCAAGCGTGCCCAGGAGATATCGGACAAGTACAACCTTCTGATCACCACCTTCGGGCACATCGGAGACGGCAATGTGCACACCACGTTTGTGACCGACATGCGGAGCCGGGAGGAGTGGGACAGACTCAGACCGGCTGCGGATGAATTGGCCGAGCTGGCCCTGGAAATGGGAGGGACGGTGACGGCCGAGCACGGTACCGGGCTGGCCCGAAACCCCTATATTGAAAAACAGCTGGGACCGGCCCTGGAGGTCATGCGGTCCATCAAAACGGCCCTGGATCCCAACCACATCCTCAATCCCGGCAAGATGGGGATCGAAAAGAAAAAATACGACATCTACGATTATTTTGCGTTCAAAACCTTCTTAGAACATCCGGAAGGGGTCCATTCTTTCGGGGAGGCCGTGGACAATGAACTTTTGGCCTGCATCTTCTGCGGTTTCTGCCGCCTGGGATGCCCCACCTTCAGTGTCACCCACCGGGAATCCCGGAACGCCCGGGGCAGAAACGCCCTGGCCTTTAACCTGTTAAACGGGACCCTGGAACCCTCGGAAGAGCTGGCCGAGGCCTTTTACAGCTGTACCACCTGTCAGGCCTGCACCTATTTCTGCCCGGCCCGGGTCAAGGTGGATGAGATTGTGGAAGGGGTCCGGAAAAAGCTGTATGAGTCCGGTTTTGTGCCCGAACCGGTGCAGGGCATTCGGGAAAATATTCTGAAAACCGGGAATGTGTACGCCAGCGCCAAGGCGGACCGGATTGATATTTATCCCCCTGCTCTGAAAGAGAAAATTCAGGAAGGGAGCCTGAAAAGCAAGGCCGAAACCCTCCTGTTCATGGGATGTGTTCCCAGCTATCTGGATATGAAAATGGTGCCCAGCCTGATCAAACCCCTGGACGCGGCCCAGGTGGATTACACCACCCTGGCCACCGAAGAGGGGTGTTGCGGATTTCCGCTGTTTCTGATGGGCACGGACGAATTCGAACCCCATGCCGAGAAGGTGATCGAACGGATCAAGGCCACGGGGGCAAAAGAGTTGGTCACCCCCTGTGCCGGATGTTACAAGACGTTTAAAAAGCTCTACCCGGAAATCGGAGACCTCGGGGTGGAGGTCTATCATTCGGTTCATTACCTGGATAGACTGATCAATGAAAACAAGATAACCTTCAAAGGGGAGTTGGGAAAGAAAGTCACCTACCATGATCCCTGCGATTTGGGCAGATCCTTTCAGATCTTTGAAGAACCCAGAAATATCCTCCAGGCAATCCCCGGTCTGGAACTGGTGGAAATGGAGCGAAACCGTCTTCTGGCCCGGTGCTGCGGCGGCGGCGGCGGGGTCATGGCCAACAACCCGGGATTGGCGGTGGATATGGCCGCAGAGCGGGTAAGAGACGCCCTGGCAGTGGGGGCCGAAATTATGGTGTCCGGGTGTGCGGCCTGCAAGGATAACCTTCGGAAAGGGGTCAAGGCCATACCCAAGGATGAGAGAGGCAAGATAAAGATCATGGATATTACGGAGATCGTGGCCAAACAACTGGCGACTTAGCGGCTGACCCCTGACACCTGTCGCAGATTCCGCTTCAGCGGGGACACCTGTAACCTTATTTTTCCGATGAATGGGGAGGGATATGCCCGAAGAAAAAAAGACCACCAGAAAAAAAATTGCAGCCACCAAGGTGTGTAAAAAGCTCATGGCCGACCATTTCTATGAAATGGACGAGGCCGTCAAGACCGGTTCCAAGAAAATCGCCTGGTGCACCAGTGTGGGCCCTGCGGAACTGCTTCGGGGGATGGGATTTCTGGTTTATTTTCCGGAAAATCACGGCGCCATGCTGGGGGCCACCCGCATGGCCACCGACCTGATCCCCTATGCCAACGCCCTGGGGTATTCGCCGGATATCTGTTCCTATCTGACCTGTGACGTGGGATCCTATCTGCAGAAAAAAACCCCCCTCACCATGGCCTATGGGATTGAGTCGGTGCCCAGGCCCGATGTGCTGGTCTTTAATACCAACCAGTGTCGGGACGTACAGGACTGGTTTGCCTGGTACGCCCGGGAACTCAATGTACCCCTGGTGGGGGTGTACACCCATCGGGATATCGGGGATGTGGGTCAGGCCCAGATCAAGGATATCGCCATTCAGATGGAGCAACTGGTGCCCCAGTTGGAGGCGGTGAGCGGTGAGAAGTTCGATATGGACCGGTTCAAGGAGGCGGTGGGGTATTCCAGACGGACCTCGGAACTCTGGCGGGCCTGTTTGGAGTCCGCGGCCGCCATCCCTTCTCCGTGGACCTTTTTTGACGCCACCATTCACATGGGACCGGCGGTGGTGGCCCGGGGCACCCAGGAGGCGGTGGACTATTATGAACTGCTCCTGCCCGAACTCCAGCAGCGGGTCAAGGACGGGGTGGCTGCGGTGGAGGGGGAAAAACACCGGCTGTACTGGGAGGGCATGCCCATCTGGGGCAAACTCAGGGCGCTTTCAGAGCAGTTTAATTCCCTCAAAACCTGTGTGGTCGCCTCTACCTATTGTAACAGCTGGATATTTGACCAGCTGGATCCCCAAAGGCCCTTTGAGAGCATGGCCGTGGCCTATACCGAGCTTTTCATTGTCCGGGATGAACCTCACAAAGAGGCCTATATTGCGGATTGTTACGAGAAATTCAAATTCGATGGGATCCTGTTTCATGATGCCAAGACCTGTCCCAACAACTCCAACAACCGCTATGGGATGCCGGAGCGGCTGAGCCGGAAACTAAGGATTCCGGTCCTGACCATCAACGGAGATCTGTGCGATCTCAGATGCTATTCCGAGGAACAGGCCAAAACCAATATCGAGGCCTTTATCGAGCAGTTGGAGGAAGAATGAAAATGGCCGGGGTACAAGCATCATGAATGATGAGGGTTCAACCACGGACAGCCTGTATGCAGGGATAGATGTGGGGGCCTCCCGCACCAAAGTGGCCCTTCTGGATGGCCAAAAGCAACTTAAGGGCTACGGGATTCAAAAATCCGGAGTGGACTTCGCTAAAACCGCTGACCAGTGCATGGATGTGGCTCTCAAAATGGCCCATGCTTCAAAGGCGGATGTGGTTCGTGCTGTGTCCACGGGCTATGGTCGAAAAAATGTCCGGTTCAGCGGGGGGACCAAGACGGAGATCGCGTGTCATGCCCGGGGGTGTTTTCACTATTTTCCCGTGGCCATGACCATTGTGGATATCGGGGGACAGGACAATAAGATTATCAAGGTGGATGAAGCGGGCCGCCGCATCAGTTTCAAGATGAACCGCAAATGTGCGGCCGGAACCGGCGCCTTTTTGGAAGAGATGGCCATGCGGCTCGATATCCCCCTGGAAGAGATGGACGGTCTGGCCCGTCAATCCGATCATATGGTGGAGTTGGGGAGTTACTGCACGGTCTTTTCAGGGACCGAGGTGCTGGAAAAGATCCGGCAGGGGGAACAGGTGCCCGCCATCGTCAAAGGCCTTTTCTACTCGGTCATCAAGCGGGTCCTGGAGATGGATTCGCTCACCGACAAGGTGGCCATGACCGGCGGCGTGGTGGCCCATAACCCCATGCTGGTGACCATGGTGCAAGAGATTACGTCCCGGGAAGTACTGGTCCCGGATCACCCTCAACTGACCGGTGCGGTGGGGGCGGCGCTCTTTGCCATAAAAGACCGGGGAACATGATGTGGACTCAAGCCAAGATTGCCGGATGACGGTGTGCCGGACCTGACCGGCTGTCGGTATACGACTTCTGGTAAAGGATAAAAGGAACAGACAACGGGAGGAGAGTTCAAGATGACCATCAGTAAATGGATGCACGCGGGGACGGTGTTGAAGATGAATGCCATCAA
>JAWLET010000061.1:0-8445 GCA_041685955.1 Desulfobacteraceae bacterium
GGCAATCTCTATGCGGAGGCGATTCCCTCTTGGGGGGGGCAGGAGATTATCCGATGCCTGCTGGAAAGGGCCAGGTCTTTGGGGGTGCGTTTCAAGGGGGGCTTATCTGTCGGTTCGCTTCAGTTTCATGAGGGCTCAGGCGGTGCCGTGGCCTATTCCACGGTACAGGAAAAATGGATCGGGCTGGCTGCCAACGCCCTGGTACTGGCCACCGGCGGTGCCGGCGGTCTTTATCTTCAACATGACAATCCTCAAAGGATGATGGGTGAGGCCTATGCATTGGCCCTGGATGCCGGGGCCGTGCTGCAGGACATGGAGTTTGTGCAATTCTATCCCCTGGGACTGGCCGAGCCCGGCCTCCCCAGATATCTGATTCCGCCCAGACTGGCGGATCAGGGGCGCCTGTACAACAGCCGGGGAGAAGATCTCCTGAGCAAGTATGGGATAGAAGAAAGGCCGGCCGCAGAACGTGCCCGAGACCACCTCTCCCAGGTCCTTTTTAGGGAGATCTCCCGGGAAGGGCATGAAATTCGGCTCGATGTAACCCGGGTATCCGAAAGACAGTGGTGCAGCGACCCTTTTTCCGCCTCTTCATGGGAGACTCTGGGGGAAAAATATGGGGCCAGGAATCGACCGGTACGGGTGATGCCCATGGCCCATCATGTCATGGGGGGCGTATGTATTGACGCTCAGGGGGCGACCGCTGTGCCGGGGTTTTTTGCAGCGGGCGAGGCCACAGGGGGCCTACACGGCGCCAACCGGTTGGGAGGAAATGCCCTGACAGAGACCTTGGTGTTCGGGGCAAGGGCCGGGGCGGCGGCTGGTGCGTGGGCCAAAAAACAGGGCCGCAACAAGGCGGAGGCTTCCGTGGAAAAATTTTTTCCCCCTTCAGGGAAGGCCGGTGCCCGGCAGGGAATTGCCGATCCATCTCAACTCAAGCAAAACCTCAGGCAACTCATGTGGGAAAAGGGGGGGATTATCCGAGACCGCCAGGGCCTTGCCTCAGCCGTAAAGGAGGTAACCGAATTGGAGGACATGGCCCGGTTCCTCCCCATTGAAGGGGACCCCTCCACCGTGAGCGCATCAATGGAACTGTGTTCAGGCATTCGAACGGCCGCATTGATCCTTCAGGCCGCCCTCAAAAGAGAAGAGAGTCGAGGTGCCCACTACCGGGACGATTTCCCGGAACAGGATGATCCACGCTGGCTTGGTCACGTGAAAATCCGGCCTTTGGATCAAGCCGGCGGGGTGGAACTGGAGTTTGATCCTACCGCCGCATCCTGAGTCCGTGGATCAGGGGAAAAGGGCGATATTGAGATAGGCGAATCCCAAACGGAGCAGGGCGATGTCGTCTTGAGCGACTTTGTCCGATGTCTCTGGATCGATATGGAAGGTCTCAATAAACCTGGGGGTAGCGACCAGGTCCCTGAAGGTATCAATGTTGTAGCAGGCCACCAGAATCTTTTGTTGCTGTTTCTGGTCCAGGGGTTTGGATCGGTTTCGTTTGGCGTGAAAAAGGATGCTGAGCATCTGGTCGTTCATATCAATATAAGGTGAAAGCCCCTGACTTTCCTCCCACTGTTGGACCTGTTGGATCTTGTTTTCGTATATCCCCTGACAGCCCGGGGAATCCAGCAGATAGAAGAATTCCTTGGGACCCAGAAAATCGCCGCCGGTCGTGGAGGATCTCCCCAGAGGATAAAGGCGGCAGGCCATGGGTCGGTGTCCGTAGATCCCGCACCCGTCCACCCTCACGAAGGGACAGAGGTTATCCTCGCCGTTCATTTTGAGGGAAAGAACGGGAAATCCTGTATCCGGGTCTGTCCTGTAAAGCACATATCGGGCCAGAAATTCATCGGAGTGAAGCTGGAGGGCCTGACGCATCCTCAGCACATCATAGGGAGTCAGGGGTAAGTACTTGTTGCGACAGCAGGTATTGAAACAATCCAGGCCGGAATGGCATGAAAAAGCGAAAATGTCCTCCCGGCTCATCCGCTCATTTTCCGGAGGGGGTGCGTCCAAAAGCATGGTTGTCCTTTACGATTTTTTGTTTGCCCTTGAATAGAAACGTTTTATCCTCCTATCCATTTATCTTTGGGATTTGTAAAAGGGGGCCTATCGAGGGAGTTTCACCACAAAAGTGGTCCCTTTCCCCGGTATACTGTCCGCCCATATTTCACCCTGGTGGGCCTCTACGACCCGGTAAGAGATGGCCAGACCGAGACCGGAGCCCCGGTCTCGGGTGGTGTAGAAGGGTTCGAATATGCGAAGCAGGTCTTCTTCTCCGATACCCGAGCCTTCATCAGTGATTCGAATTCCGACACTTCCGACCCATTTTTCCGTGGTAATGCTGATGCTTCCCCCGTCATCCATGGCCTCGATACCGTTTACAAGGAGATTGATGAAGACCTGTTTGAGTTTATCCGGATCACAGTTAATTTCGTCCAACGGTGTCAAGTCAACGATAAAGGCGTATTTATCCGTAGGATAAAAACCCCTGACGATCTTCAAAACATCCTTTATGACGGAGTTAATGTCAGTAGGCCGTTTGACCAGGTTGTATACCTTGGTGAAATCTCCTAAATCAGCGACCAGCTTTTCCAATCGGCTGACTTCATCAAGGATCATGTCCAGTTTCTGCCCGATTTTATCGTCTGAGAGGCTGCTTCGTATCTGGTTGGAAAATCCCCCAATGATCATCAGCGGGTTCTTGAGTTCGTGGGCCACATGGGCCACTGTCTGCCCCACCGCGGCCAGGCGCTCGGATTGCAGGAGTTTTTTTTCCAATTGCTTCTGCTGGGAGACGTCTCTTATGATGGCGGTAAAGGTGATGTCCCTTTCCAGTTCGTGATAAGACAACCCCATTTCGATGGGGATTTCCTCCCCGCCTTTCCTCAAACCCGTGAGGGATAATGTCTGACCTATGGCTTTCGGCGTCTTGGTATCGAGAAACCCTCTGACAAATCGATAATGGTCATCATACTGGGGGGGGATGAGAATTTTCAGGTCTCTGTTCAACACCTCCTCCCTGGAATAACCGAAGGTCCGCTCGGCCGCGTCGTTAAAGAGCAGGATTTTCTGTTCACTGTTTATGCTGATGATGGCATCAGTGGCGGTATCGAGAATGGTCCTGAACCGTTTTTCTGAGGCCTTGAGTTTTCTGATCAGATTCCGGTATTCGGTCACGTCTCTGGAGATCTCCACGAAATATTGGGGAGGCTTTTCCCCGGCAGGTACAGGATACAGGATCCGGCTTAATTCAATCTCCTCGTACCCGTGGGCATCATGGCGCTGGACCACCTCCACCCGCGCTCCTGTTTCCTTTGCCTTCTGAAGGGGGCAGGATGGGCTTGTGATATGGCAGTGGATTCCAGTCAGTCGTCTGATATCAAAACATTGCCTTCCCAGGACATCCTCCTTGTTAAGGCCGCATTCTTCCAGGAATACCCGATTCACATCCTGAATAATCCCATTCCCATCCAGGACCATGATTTCTTCACTGATTCCATCGAAAAGGGCTTCCAGAAATGGTTTGTCTCCCCTGAATCGGACTGACCCCTGCCACCCCGAATTCATTGAAATCGAGGGGTCTGTTGAGGGACTGGTGTGGGTATGACGGTCCATTGTCTTTTTTTCCATAATTACCCTCCGGTCCATGGACAGTAAAAAACATATTCCGAAGAAAGGATATCAAACATTTCAGCCGTGCCCTCCCCAATGGCATCATAGAGTGCCTTCAGCGTTTTTGCGGTTTTAAGAGACAGGCCATAGGCCGGATTATTGAAATACGCGGGGTCAATGGGAAGCAAAACCTGGTCCACGGTTCCGTGCCAGTGTATGTTCAATTCCGCTTTCATGGCAAAGACCTTTTTGTACATGTCGCGCAACAAATCCGTCCTCAGGATCGGATTCACCTGATTGATCATGCAATCCATGAGTCCCACCAAATAATAGATTTTCCGCATCTTTTTTTCATCATCGCGATGGGTAAACATGGCATGTATGGTGGTCGCCATCCCCCCCTTCAAGATGAAGTGGGGGGGCAGTGTGTGGGTGTTTTCTGCCTGCCCGTCTACCTTTTCGGCCTGAGAACGCAGCAGCTGGGAAAAATAGACGGTTTTCCAGGTTGCTGTCCGAAACTCCCATGGCGTGGAGGTAATAATGTGATCGGATCTGGACTTCCCTTTTTTGTGAAGGTCTATCACCTTACCCATGTTACCCTTTCAATACCTTATACTTTCCCCGTCCAGGATCATGGCCTTGGATGGCATGCCTCGTGAAGTGTCTTCAGCCTTTCCCTGGACACATGGGTGTAAATCTGAGTGGTGGAGATGTCCGAGTGTCCCAGCATTACCTGGACCGATCTTAAATCCGCACCTGCTTCCAGGAGGTGACTGGCAAAGGAATGTCTCAGACTATGGGGCGTAATGGTTTTTTTGACCCCCGCAGCTTTGGCATATTTTTTGATAATTTTCCAGAATCCCTGCCGGGTCAAAGGGGTTCCCCTGAAGTTCAAAAACAAATACGGAGAATTTCCGGTTTTCAATAGATTCATACGCCCGGAGTGGATGTATTCCCTTACCGCGCATTGCGCCTTTTCACCCATGGGGACCAATCGCTCTTTGGCCCCTTTTCCCACGGTTCTGACAAATCCGGATTCCAGGTTCAGATCTTGAACGCGAAGGCCCATGAGCTCGGAGACCCTCAGGCCCGTGGCATAGAGCAGCTCCAGCATGGCCAGGTCCCTTTTCCCTGTGGGTTTGGAAGCATCGGGCTGTCTTAAGAGCAGTTCCACCTGTTCTTTGCTTAAAAATTCAGGCAGGTGTTGGGCCAGCCGCGGGGTTTCCAGAAGTTTTGCAGGATTTACCTTCATATGTTGTTCAGACACTAAGAAACGAAAAAACTGCTTTGCTGAAGATATATTTCGCGCCACTGACCTGGCAGAAAGCCGCTTTCTAAGAAAAGCGATATATTCGGTAATATGATCCTGTGAGACGTCAAGCAGGGGGATCTGCCTTGCTTTTAGAAACCCTGTTAGGCGTATAAGATCTGTGCTGTACGCAAAAACGGTATTATCCGCAAGGCCTCGTTCCACCTTCAGATAATCCACGAATTGATCCACCAGCTCATTCATTGCAAATCACACCTTCTCATTAAAAGTCATAGATGTTCGGGTTTGGGGTCAGGATTTGGGTCCCGCTTTCCGTGACCACCACCATTTCTTCCAGCCTGACCCCTCCCTTTTCCGGGATATAGATGCCCGGTTCCACGGTGGCCACCATGCCTTCCTTAAGCAAGACAGGCCGCCGTGGACCCAGCTTTGGGGCCTCGTGCGTGGCCAGACCCACGCCGTGTCCCAGACCGTGTCCAAAATATTCTCCATAGCCGGCCTCTTGAATGATCTGTCTGGCCACGCGATCCACATGGGTAGACAGTACCGAAGGTTTTATGGCCTTGATGGCGGCTGACTGGGCCTTTCGGACTGTCTTATAGATATGGCGGAACTCTTCTCGAGGCGTTCCCATAAACAGGGTCCTTGTCATGTCGGAGCAGTAGCCGTTCAGCCGTACCCCTGCATCTACAATGACGGGCTCACCCTCCTGGAGTTTTCTGTCGGTGGGGACGGCATGGGGTAGGGCGCTGTTGGGGCCGGAAGCGACAATGGACGGAAAAGAGAGTCCCTCAGCGCCCCCTTTTCTGACCAGGGATTCAATACCATAGGCCACCTCTTTTTCAGTCATGCCGGGTTGAAGGTTGGCGGTCACCGTCCCGATGATCTCGGATATCAGACGGGCGGCATCCGCCAGGGCCTGCAGTTCTGCTTCATCCTTTATCTCCCGCATGTCCTCCACCATACGGTTCAGGGGGAGAAGTCCCACATTCCTTGGCATTGCATCAAACGCCTGCCTGAGCCGCTGGTGCATGCCCCATGTCAGGTGGTGCTCTTCCACACCAAGGTGGCGGGTGCCGAAGGTTTCCAGGATATTCGGTAATTCCTCCACGAGATCGCGTGTTAACGTCAGGACCTCAAAATCGGGGGCTTCCTTTTGGGCCTGGGTGATATACCTGGAATCCGTAACCAGAACAGACCTGCTTTGAGTAATGAGTAAAGACCCGGATGACTCGGTAAATTGGGTGTCCGTTGCCTTGAACTTGGAAAGATAACGTCGATTTTCCGGTTGAATGATCCATGCCGTATCCAGATGGGCATCCGGATACAGGGCCATCCTTTTTCGGAGGGCGCTCAGGCGTCTGTCGAAGATTTTTGTTCTGGGTGTGGGGCGGGTCACATTGTCCTCCACCATTTTCTGTGCATGCCATTCAGTTACACCGGCTCATAAAACAGTTTAGCAGAAGCACGGGGTGATTGCAATGGGCGGGCCTTGTTGACAGAATCCCTGACAGCTGTTACTTAACTTATGTAATTGGTAACGGAAAGGACACTTGAATACATGACCCAGGGAAACATCGTTGAATACGTGGAGCAGGGACGATTCATCTGTGCCTTTTGTCTGGAGGACAAGGGGAACCGATTTCACCTGCTCACATCCTTGAATCGCGAGATCAGTCTGGCGCCCAAAAGGGCGGTGCTTATCTCAGCATCAGATATGGATGCCACCTGGCCGCGAGAGGAACTGCTGAGTCGGCTCAAGGCAAAAGAGCAGATCCGGACGCATTTGAAGGCCCAAGTGGATGCCCGGGAGATATGGGAACTGGTCAAGGACGAAAATGAGATTTTTGATAATCGGTATCTTGCCCATCTGGCGTTTGGAGACACCGTTTCAGAAGACCATCGCTCTGCCGTGGTGCGGGCCCTTTTCGAAAACCGGCTGTATTTCAAGATGAAAGACGGGCATTTTCTCCCCCACTCTGAAGATAAAGTGGAACAGATTTTAAAGCAGCAGGAAGCCGAGGCCCTCCGGGCGGAAAGGCTCAAACAGGGGGGACTCTGGCTCAAGGAAGTCCGTAAGGGCAATCGGCCTGAAGACCCCTCATGCAGGGATGCCATTATTCAGGATTTAATCGAGTTGGCACTTTACGAAAACGCTGCATCCGACTTGAAATATAAAAAAGAACTCCTGGCAAACGCCGATATGCAGGACATTCGAGAGGTAAGAGAGGTGCTGGTTCAGTTGGGGGTGTGGGAGGAAGATGAAAACCGGGACCTGTTACGATTCGGGATCGATACCGTTTTCACCCCTGACCAAATGGCTGAAGCGCACCGGTTGGCAGCCCTGGAATTCAACCGGACGGGGCGCGAAGATTTAAGAGACCTTCCCTCTATCACCATAGATGGGACTCTTACCCGCGATTATGACGATGCCCTGAGTCTGGAGGTGAAAGGGGATGAGGTCCATCTTGGGGTCCACATCGCCGATGTGGCCGCTGTCATTGCACCGGGCAGCCTGATGGACCGTGTGGCTAAGGACAGGGCGTCGTCTCAATACCTTCCGCAAAGGCAGATCCCCATGATTCCGGAAGCGCTTTCCCAGGATGCACTCAGCCTGAAACAAGGATATGACCGGCCGGCGGTTTCTCTGATGGCTACCTTTGACCGAAAAGGGGTGCTGTTGGAGCATCGGTTTGCCCCGAGCATCATCAGGATCAGGCGACAACTGTCCTATGCAGAGGTGGATGAGGCCTATGAAAGGGAAGAAGCGCTGAGACAGATGTTTGATCTGAGCCAGAGCCTTCGTCAACAGCGGATAAATCAGGGGGCCATTAGTCTTTCACTCCCGGAGTCGGAAATCAGATTCAACCCGGACCAAACGCTCTCTTTGGAACTTATTGAGCAAGACACCCCGGCGAGAATAATGGTGGCGGAAATGATGATCCTCTATAACTGGCTTATTGCCAAATTTTGTCATGACCACCAGATCCCTGTCCTTTTCAGGACTCAGTCAGAACCCAGCGAGAAGTTACCCTTGGATGAAAAGGGCTATTTATATTACGTGTTTCAGCAACGCCGGAAATTGAGCCCGCTCCAGATTCAGACCACCCCCTCTCCTCACAGCGGGCTTGGGGTGCCGGTGTATACCCAAGCCACTTCCCCTATCCGGCGGTATCTGGACTTGGTGACCCAGCATCAGTTGAATGGATTCCTGTCAGGACAAGGCCCTCCCTGGGATGAGAAAGGGCTGGAAGCGCTTCGACTTTGTGTGGAGCCTGTTGTCAGGAATGTGGCCTTGATCAAACGAAACCGGCTCCGATACTGGACCCTTAAGTACTTAAGTCAGCATCAAGGAGAGCAGTTCAAGGCACTGGTGCTGGATGAACTCAAGCGCAAGTACCGTATTTTATTGGAAGATTTCTTGATGATAGTGGATTTGAAGCGGCAGAACGGTATTATTTTGGGGCAGGGACAAAAGATCCAGGTGCGAATTAAAAAGGCGGATCCGTGGGAAGATACCCTGGTCCTGGAATATGTGGAAGAGGTCTCCTGAA
>JAWLET010000061.1:8545-11652 GCA_041685955.1 Desulfobacteraceae bacterium
AATCCTGAATCAGGTTTTTCCATCCAACGCCATTTCCTTTTTCATGATCAGCCGACCGGAGTCGTCATAAGCCAGTATCTTGAGGGCGTCGGGGGCCACGGCCTCACTTTCAAGGGAATATTGTCCACGAATTGTTCGGTAATTCCTTATTCTGAAATACTCTCCGTCTTCCACGTTCACGGGAAGCCCATCTTTAAGCGCCAATGTGGGATATGTGAAATACTCGGGCGGGGTTGACCCGGTGTTTATGGCAATCATGTGAAAACCCGTTGAAATACGTCATCGACATGTTTGAGATGATATTCCACATCGAATATGGCTTCGATTTCAGTGCGGTCTAAATGTTGACAGAGTTCCTCATCTTCCATGAGGACAGCCTTGAAGTCCCGGCCCGTGTCCCATACCTTGAGCGCATTTTTTTGGACCATGACGTACGCCTTTTGTCGTTCCAGGCCCTTTTCCGCCAGTTTTATGAGGACCTGCTGGGAAAAGATGAGTCCTTTTGTCTTGTTGAGGTTGTCCATCATCTGCTCTGCATGGACCAGCAGACCGGACATGATCCGGTTGAGGCGATGGAGAATAAAATCTGTCAGAATGGTGCTGTCCGGGGCGATCACCCGTTCCACCGAAGAGTGGCTGATGTCCCTTTCGTGCCAGAGGGGCATATTTTCCATGGCCGCCAGGGAGTTGGAGCGTATCAGGCGGGCCAGTCCGGAGATGTTTTCCGACCCGATGGGGTTTTTCTTATGGGGCATGGCCGAGGAGCCCTTCTGCCCCTTGGCGAACGGCTCTTCGGCCTCCAGGACCTCTGTCCGCTGCAGGTGTCTGATTTCCACGGCGATCTTCTCCAAGGTCCCGGCCAGGATGGCGAGGGCGGTAAAATACTGGGCATGGCGATCCCGCTGGATGATCTGGGTGGAGATACGGGCCGGTTTCAGTCCCAGCTTTTGACAGGTCAGGGCCTCGACTTTGGGGGGAATATTGGCAAATGTCCCCACTGCCCCTGAAAGCTTTCCGTAACTGATCCCCTCACGGGCCTGTCCCAGTCGGGTGAGATTCCGCTCCATTTCAGAGTACCACACCGCCAGTTTGAACCCGAAGGTGATGGGTTCCGCGTGGATGCCGTGGGACCTTCCGATCATGGGGGTATGTTTATGTTCCATGGCTCTTGCTTTCAGGGTGTTCATAAATTCCGTCACCCCGGCCATGATCAGGTCCACGGCCTCTTTCAGCAGGAGGGCCAGGCTGGTATCCAGGACGTCGGAGGAGGTCAGACCCAGATGAATATACCGCGATGCCGGGCCCACATGCTCTTCCACATTGGTCAGAAAGGCGATGACATCGTGTCGGGTTTCGGCCTCGATCTCCAGTATCCGCTCCACTGAAAAGCCGGCCCGTTTTTTGATCTGCTCAAAGGCCTCTTTCGGGATCATTCCCTCGTGGGCCATGGCTTCACACGCGGCGATTTCCACATCCAGCCATTTCTGGTAGCGATTTTCCTCCGTCCAAATGCGGCCCATTTCAGGCCGGGTATATCGTTCAATCATGTACCGGATCTCCTCATGCAGGGTTAGGGAGTGGGAGTTGGGTATTGATTTACCAGATCAGCCGTGTTATTTCAAGCGCTCAAATTCAATCGTCAAACACACAAGGAATGGCGCCGGTGCATGACAATCTGAAAGCACAGAAGGAATCCGTCTCCCCCGGACAGGGACCCGGGGCTGGCGGCAGGGGCGAGGGGGATGGGTCCACATTCCGTTCGCAGCTGGGGTTGATCCTCTTTCTGACCGCTATTTTTTTTCTGAATTTTCTCTCCAGGATTGTGTTCGCCCCCCTCATGCCGGGCATTGAAACCGATCTGGGCCTGGCCCACGCAGAGGCGGCGTCCCTGTTCTTATTGATCGGTGTGGGGTATTTTATGGCCCTTCTGGGCTCCGGATTTGTCTCCTGTCGGCTCACCCACCGGGGGACTATCATCCTTTCCGCCCTGGCCATGGGCGGGGTCCTCATAGGGATAAGCCTGAGCAATGGGCTCTGGACCATCCGAATATCCCTCCTGGTGCTGGGTATGGCCGCAGGACTCTATTTGCCCTCAGGGATTGCCACCCTCACCTCTGTGATCCAGGCCCAACACTGGGGGAAGGCCATTGCCATTCATGAACTGGCGCCCAACATGAGTTTTGTGGCCGCCCCTTTGCTGGCAGAGGCCCTGCTGTTGTGGGTTTCCTGGCGGGGGGTGGTGCTTTTCCTCGGGATCTGCAGTCTCCTGGTTGGGTTGGTCTTTACCCGGTTCGGGGGAGGAGCCCGATTCGGCGGGGAGGCCCCCGGCTTCACTTCGGTCAAGGCCCTGTTGAGTGAGCCGTCCTTCTGGATCATGGCGCTCTTGTTCAGTATCGGTATCTCCGCCACCTTAGGCATTTATACCATGCTCCCCCTCTACCTGGTGACCGAACACGGGCTCCATCGGAATTGGGCCAACACCCTGATCGCACTGTCCCGAATTTCAGGACTGTTTATGGCCTTTTTTGCAGGATGGGCCTCGGACCGGTTCGGCCCCAACCGCACCATCAGTACCGTATTTTTCCTGACCGGGCTGGCCACTGTTTTCTTGGGAATGGTCCCCACTGCCTGGATAGTGGTCATTGTCTTCCTTCAACCCATAATGGCGGTCTGTTTTTTCCCCCCCGGCTTTGCAGCCCTCTCCGCCATCACTCCCCCCAGTGCCCGGAACATCGCCGTTTCCCTCACCGTTCCCCTGGCCTTTGTCATCGGCGGGGGGGCCATCCCCATCGGCATCGGCGCCATGGGCGATGCCGGGTCTTTCGGTGCGGGGATCGCCCTGACCGGAGGTCTGATTCTTTTGGGATCATTGTTATCTCTGTTTCTGAAACCTGCTCGGTCATAAGCGCCTCGGGCTATCTAAGAAGCTTGATAAGCCGATCTTTGGGATTTGATTCGAACGTAGTCAGTGCAAAGAGAGCGGGGACATGGCGGTTACTGGAATTTCTATGGTATTGCAGAATCCCGAGGAACGGCAGTGGCCCAAAGCAGCACCCGTACGTATACCAATAAAACGACTCAGAATGGATTCGGGTTTCAATCGCCAC
>JAWLET010000062.1:0-11634 GCA_041685955.1 Desulfobacteraceae bacterium
TGGCAGAAAACCGGCACATGCTGAACCTGGGACGGGAGCTGGGGTTTCAGGTGTCTCAGGGAGAAGAGGCCGGATCGTTTCACCTCAGTATCCGGCTTTGAAGGCAAAACCGATCTTACCACAATGGGGGCCGTGAAAAGGAATCTTGATGGAACCAAAATACATCTGTATACACGGCCACTTTTATCAGCCGCCCCGGGAAAACGCCTGGCTGGAGGCGGTTGAGGTTCAGGATTCAGCCCACCCCTATCACGACTGGAACCGGCGGATTACCGTGGAGTGCTATGCCACCAATGTGTATTCACGGATCCTGGACCATGCCGGTCGAATTGAAAAAATCGTGAACAATTACGAAAAAATTTCTTTCAACTTCGGTCCCACCCTTTTGGCCTGGATGCAAAGCCATGCGCCGGGCGTATATGAGGCCATCTTAGAAGCGGATAAACGAAGTGTGGAGCGGTATTCAGGACACGGTTCCGCCCTGGCCCAGGCCTACAATCACATGATCATGCCCCTGGCCAATTCAAGAGACAAGTACACCCAAATCCGGTGGGGTATCGAGGATTTTACGCATCGCTTCGGTAGAGCGCCGGAGGGCATGTGGCTGCCGGAAACGGCGGTGGATCTGGAAACCCTGAAGATCCTGGCCGAACTGGGGATCTCATTTACCATCCTGAGCCCCTACCAGGCGGCCCGCGCCCGAAGCCAGGACGACACGGATTGGAAGGATGTCTCGGACGGTACCATCGACCCAAAAGTCCCTTATGTCCAAAAGCTTGAGGGGGGCGCCGGCATGACCCTCTTTTTTTATGATGGACCCATCTCTCGAGCCGTGGCCTTTGAGGGACTGCTCAAAAACGGGGAGGGCTTTGCAGAGCGATTGGCAAGCGGCTTTGTGGACCCAAAGACTCCTCAGTTGTTGCATATTGCCACCGACGGGGAGAGTTACGGTCATCACTTCCCCCACGGGGACATGGCCCTGGCTTATGCACTTCATTTCATTGAATCCCGGGACCTGGCTCAACTCACCAATTATGGCGAATTTCTGGAGAAGCACCCGCCTACCCACGAGGTTCAGATCAAGGAGGATACGTCCTGGAGCTGTCCGCACGGCGTAGGGCGATGGTACAGCGACTGCGGGTGCAACTCCGGCGCCCACCCGGGCTGGCATCAGCGCTGGAGAGGTCCGCTCAGAGAGGCCCTGGACTGGCTGCGGGATGAACTGGCCCAAGGGTATGAAAAGGCTGCGGGTGAATACCTGAAAGACCCCTGGAAAGCCCGGGACCATTACATTTCAGTGATTCTGGATCGATCCCCTGAATCCATTGAAGGATTTATGACCGAGCACTGCAGGCGAGCCCGCAGCCCTGCGGATAATGTACGCATTCTGAAGCTCCTGGAGATTCAGCGTCACGCCATGCTCATGTATACCAGTTGCGGGTGGTTTTTTGATGAAATTTCCGGCATTGAGACCGTGCAGATCATTCAGTATGCCGGTCGTGCTCTTCAGCTTCACCAGGACGTGCTGGGTGCGGATCTGGAGTCGGGGTTTCTGGAGAGGTTATCCCTGGCCGAGAGCAATATTCCTGAATTTGAAAACGGACAGCGGGTGTACGAAAAATTCGTCAAGCCGGCCATGGTGGATCTGAAACGGGTGGCCGCCCATTATGCCATCAGTTCTCTGTTTGAAGATTTTGGGGAAAAATCGTCCATATTCTGTTGTTGCGTATCTCAGAAAGAATATCACCATAGCGCAGCGGGAAGCACCAAACTGGCGGCCGGACGGGTGGAAATTACATCCGATATTACCCAGGAATCGGAAAATATCCAATTCGGGGTGTTTTACATGGGGGATCATCAATTGGCCTGTGGACTTTCCCGGGATTTGCAGGAGCGGGATTTCGGAGATTGGGTTCAGCAGCTGTTCGAAACCTTTGATCACGCCGACTTCACCCGGATTATGCAGATGATGGACGAGGCATTCAGCGGTTCGCTGTATTCCTTGAAATCACTTTTTAAAGACGGTCAACGAAAGATTCTGCATGCCATTTTGAAAAAAAAGATCGATGACGCCTTGACTGTGTATCGTCATGTGTATGAGCCCAATGTTCCCCTGATCCGCTTTTTACAGGATTCCGACACTCCAATCCCGCCGCCTTTGTATGCATCGGGACAATTCGTCATCAATCACGAACTCAAAACGGAACTGGCCCGTCAGGATATGGATCACGAGCGGATCACCAGCCTGCTTCGAGAGGCCGAGCTGGCCGGCATTACACTGGATACGGGTATCCTGGAATACACCCTGCGCAAAAACCTGGAACAAAAGGCCGATGCCTTTCATCATGACCCGGAAAGTCAAAATCTCCTCCAGGATATTGCAAAAGGGGTGGATCTGGTTTATGCGCTGCCCTTTGACGTAAACCTGCGCCAGCTTCAGAATGTCTACTATGAACTGAAGCACCGGGTCTATCCGGAATTTCAGCGTAAGGTGGAGGCGGGCGACAAAGGCCTGGCCTCCTGGGTGAGTCTTTTTGAAACTCTGTGCAAAAAGCTGAATCTCCAGTTGGGCTGATGGTCATGATTCCCCCTGCCACTTACCGCATTCAGTTTACCCCTGAGTTCGGATTTAAGTCCGCTTCAGGCATTGTCGATTACCTCTCGGAATTGGGCGGCGTGTGGATTTATGCATCGCCCATATTTGCCGCCCGCCGGGGGACCGCCCATGGCTATGATGTCGTTGATCCGGACCGGTTAAATCCGGAACTGGGGAATGAAGCGGATTTCAATGAATTGGTGGCCCGGCTTGGGGACAAAGAGATGGGCTGGCTACAGGATGCGGTCCCCAATCACATGGCCTACAGCGGAGAGAATCCCATGCTGGCCGATTTATTTGCATGGGGGGAAAAGTCCGAATTTACCCGTTATTTCGACATCTCGTGGGACCATCCGGCTAAGGCCCTCTCAGGCCGGGTGGCGGCCCCTTTACTGGGCGACTGGCTGGAGCAGTGCTTAGAGAGGGGTGAAATCCGTCCAACATTACGAAACGGCACCCTTGGTGTGGTCTATTTCGAGCATTTTTTCCCCCTGCGGCTTTCCCATTACAGCATGCTTGATCCCACCTCGCCGGGTATGGAACCTGGATTGCCCCGGGAATTCCACCATTCATGGCTGCGGATCATCCGGCGTATCGTGGACAATGCCCAGGCCCCGCCTTCCACCGGGCGGGATTCCCGTATTTTGGAAGCAAAGCAAGGCATTGCCCGAATGATGGATCAATATCCCGAAGTGCGCCGATTTGTAGACAGCCGGCTCAAAGGCCTTGATCCCCAAAGCGGTAAACCAGATGCCATTGCAGGCCTAAGAAGTTTACTTTCAAAGCAGGTGTATGCACTTCGCCATTGGCGGAGCGCCAGTCAGGAGATCAACTACCGGCGGTTTTTTGACATCAACGAACTGATCTGCCTGCGACAGGAACGCCGGCAGGTGTTCGACCGTACCCATCAGGGCCTTATACGGCTCATTGAAGAAGGCAAAGTGAACGGGATTCGGGTGGATCATATCGACGGGTTGAACGACCCGGCCCAGTACCTGCACCGCCTGCGCCAGACCTGCGGGGATATTTATGTGGTGGTGGAAAAAATTCTGGCCAAGGACGAGGCGTTATCCCTCTCCTGGCCTGTGGAAGGGACCAGCGGATATGAGTTTTCGGACCGGGTGACCCGGTTGTTCTGTCGCCGGGCCGGACAGGAAGCACTTCATGCCTTTTATCAGGCGTTTTCGGGAAGAAAGGCGTCTTTTGCCCGGGTGTGCCGGATGGCCAAGCGGCAAGTGCTTCAGGAATCGTTCGCAGGGGATCTAAACAATCTGGTACATGCCATACAAATGGCAGCCGATCAGGCAGGACATGCAGCGGAAACAGACCCCGAGGTCTTGAGGGCTGCGGCCGTGGAATTGCTGACACGTTTTCCGGTGTACCGAACCTATGCCACCCGGGCCGAATTCACCAAAGAGGATGCCAGGCTGATCCATGGGATCACTGAGGAGGCTATCCAAGCGGTCGGCAGTCAGCAACCCGATCTAATCCCGGCCTTGAGCATGATCCGGGATTGCTTTTTGAGTGACGCGTGGAACCTGGAAGGCGGGTCTACGGCCCGGTTTCAGGCCGTATCCCGATTCCAGAACCTTTGTGCGCCCTTGGCGGCCAAGGGGATCGAGGACACTGCGTTGTATCGATTCGTCCGGCTGCTTTCTTTGAATGACGTGGGCGGACATCCGGATCAGATGGGGATATCCCCCTCATGCTTTCATGCATTTTTGGCGGAGCGCCAAAAATTATGGCCCCATACCATGAATACGCTGTCTACGCATGATTCCAAGCGATCCGAAGATGTGCGGGCCCGAATCAATGTGCTCTCTGAAATCCCTGATGAGTGGCGGCTTCACTGTAGTGCCTGGAAGGAATCAAACCACAGGGAAAAACCGGTTCATCAGGGGACGCCAGTCCCGGATGGCAATGTGGAGTACCTGCTGTATCAGACCCTGGTGGGCACATTCCCTTTTGAACCCGCGGCCCTGGAAAACTACGAGGAACGCATTCAGAACTACATGGTGAAGGCAGTGCGGGAGGCCAAGGAGCATACCTCCTGGCAATCTCCGGATGCGGGCTATGAACAGGCCCTGTGCCGGTTCATCCACGGGTTGCTTTTTCCGGGTACAGAAGAGGAGGCCTTCATGGCCGATTTCATCCCCTTTGTGGAGAAAATTTCCCGGTGGGGGGCTTGTAATTCCCTGGCCCAAACCCTGATCAAGATGACTGCGCCCGGAGTTCCCGATTTCTACCAGGGCACTGAAGTGTTCGACTTTTCCCTGGTGGACCCCGATAATCGACGGCCGGTGGATTTCAAATACCGCGCCCGGCTGCTCAAAGCGATACAGGGGGGACAAAGGAATCCGCCTCAGATCCCGGAAGGAAACCCTGTACAGGAGGGCTTTGACCGGATGAAGCTTTACCTCATCACCCGGGCCCTGCAAACCCGCCGGCAGCGACCGGCGCTTTTCCACTGGGGAACCTATGAGCCCCTGAAGGCTGTCCCGGCAGGATTTACAGAACATGTTATGGCCTATGCCCGGGTCCATGAGGGTCAGTACTGTTTGACCGTGGTTCCCCGGTTTTTGACCGAAATGGTCCCTCATATCCGGGCCCCCTCAGGGGATATTTGGAAGGATGCGGTGCTGAGGCTTCCGGACAAGTACCCTGGGACCTGGACCAGCGCGATTTCCGGAGAACAGTATGCGGCGGATTCTTTTTTGCCGATAGGAAAACTCTTTAGGCAGTTTCCAGTAGCCTTGCTCATGGGGGAGTTTCATTGATGGGAATTCGGACCAGCGGCATCTTGCTTCACCCTACCTGCCTGCCGGGCGCTTTTGGCATCGGGGACCTGGGGCCTGGGGCCTACCGGTTTGCAGATCTGCTGGCTGAAACCAATCAGCAATACTGGCAGATCCTGCCCATCACCTTCACCGATGCGGATCACGGCCACTCCCCCTACCACAGTCTCTCCGCCTTTGCCGGGGACCCATTATGGATCAGTCCCCGGTTGCTGGTCAAAGGAGGATGGCTCAAGCCGTCAGCCCTGAGGGATGCGCCGGAGTTCCCCAAAGACCGGGTCGATTTCTCCCAGGTGCGGGCTTTCAAGATGCCCTTGCTGGAAAAGGCGTTTGCACGGTTTGAAGCCGGCAAGGAAAAAGAGGCCGTGATCCGATTCGCCCGTAAAACGCCCTGGCTGTCTGATTTTGCCCTGTTTCGGGTCCTGACCCGACATTTTGGCAGGCCCTGGTCCGACTGGCCCATTACGGTGCGGGACCGGCGGTCCGAAGCCTTGAAAACAGTGAGGCAGCGCTTTGATAGGTTGCTTTGGCGGGAGGCCTTTTTCCAGTATCTTTTTTTTCAGCAATGGGAGGCCCTGAAGCGGTATTGCAATCGTCAGGGGGTCCAGTTCATCGGGGACATGCCTATCTATCTGCCGTTTCACAGTGCAGAGGTATGGGCCAATCCGTACCTGTATAAGCTGACCGAAGATCGCTTACCCATTCGTGTATCCGGGGTGCCGCCGGACTATTTCAGCGCTGCCGGGCAGCTGTGGGGTCATCCGGTATATGACTGGGAAGCGCTTTCAAAAACAGGCTTTGACTGGTGGATCCAACGAATGGCGCACAACTTGAGACTGTTCGACCGGATCCGCATCGACCATTTTCGGGGATGGGTGGCCTGCTGGGAGGTGCCGGGCAATGCACAGACCGCAGTGGATGGGACATGGGCGCCGGTGCCCGGAGACCGGCTTTTGGATACCCTGTTCCGCAGGTTCGGGTGCCTCCCCCTGATTGCCGAGGACCTGGGAACCATTACGGCGGATGTCCGGGAAACCATGACGCGATTCCATCTGCCGGGTATGCGGGTCCTCCTGTTCGCCTTTGGGGAGGACTTTCCTCACGGGGCCTTTCTCCCCCACAACCATGTTCACAACTGTGTGGTATACACCGGCACCCACGACAATAACACGGTGCAGGGCTGGTTTGCCTCCGAGGCCGGAAACCAGGAGCGCAGCAATCTGTCTCGCTACCTCGGCCATAGACCAAAGGCACAGGAGGTCCACTGGGAAATGATCCGCTTAACCATGGCCTCGGTGGCGGACACGGCCATTATTCCCCTGCAGGACCTGCTGGGCCTGGACGAACACGCCCGGATGAACTGTCCGGCCGGTGCGGAAGGCAACTGGCAATGGCGGGCCCCGGAAAGCCTGCTGCCGGAAGCAGTGGCGGGCCGTCTGGCAGAGATGACCCGGACCTATGGAAGGGCGCCGGAAAAATAGGTTCAAAGGTTCAGGGGTTCAGAGGTTCAAAGGTTCAAAGGTTGAAAGGTTCAGAGGTTTCCCGCTTGCAGCGGGATCTTCGACAAGGTTCAGAGGTACAGAGGTTTTCCAAACCTGAAACCTGACACCTGAAACCTGACACCTGAAACCCCAAATGGGGCCGATATTTGCATCGACCATATACGGCGGGTCATGTTACCCGCCCTACAAGAGGGTAAATGGAAGAGACATCCTATCATAGCCTCCCCGCAGATCAGGTCCTCGATGCCCTGGAGGTAGAGGGAACCCAGGGCCTCACTGAAGGAGAGGTGCGCCGTCGCCTCCAGCAACAGGGCCCCAATAAGTTACAGGAAGCCCAACGCCATTCGGTGTGGGAGATTGCGGTCGAACAGTTTAAAAGCATGGTCATCATGGTGCTGGTATTGGCCGGCGCCGTGGCCTTTTCTTTTCAGCATTGGGTTGAAGGGATTGCCATCGTGGCCGTACTCGTGGTGAATGCGGCCATCGGATTCACCACCGAATGGAAGGCCCTGCAGTCCATGGAAGCCTTGAGAAAGATGGGCGGGGATGCCATACGGGTACGCCGGGACGGGGCGGATCGAGAAATCAATGCGGAAAAACTGGTGCCTGGAGATATCATCATTGTGGAAGCCGGAGATATGGTTCCGGCGGACAGTCGCTTAATTGAGTCCAACAATCTGCGGGTCAGTGAAGCAGCCCTGACCGGTGAATCCGTTCCGGTTCGTAAAGGAATCGAGACGGTGTCCGAGGATGCCCCGCTGGCTGAACAATATCCCATACTCTTTAAAGGCACCACCATCACCGAGGGGTCCGGAGAGGCGGTGGTGGTGCATACGGGAATGGAGACGGAGTTGGGCAGGATTTCGGCGCTGGCCGAGAGTGCGGAAAAGGAGGCCACGCCGCTCCAGAAGCGCCTGGATCTGTTAGGACGTCGTCTGGCATGGATCACCATAGGCATTGCAGTACTGATTGCCGGTGTAGGGCTTTTGGCCGGACAGGAAACGCGCAAGATGATTGAAACCGCCATTGCCCTCGGTGTGGCCGCCATTCCGGAGGGATTGCCCATTGTGGCCACCATCGCCCTGGCCCGGGGCATGCATTTGATGGCGCAGCGACATGTGCTGATCAAAAAACTGCCGGCAGTGGAAACCTTGGGAGCTACTCAAATCATTTTTACGGACAAAACAGGGACCCTGACTGAAAACCGGATGACAGTGAGCCATGTGAGCACGGCCACGGCCAACTTTGAGGTTTATGAAGAGGATGGCCGGGTGGATGGTGATGGCGGGGCTGAAAATCCGGTGTTGAGACACATCATTCAAGCGGGAGTTTTGTGCAATAACGCGTCACTCCAGGATAGAGACCATGACCGGATCCCCGAGCAGGAACAGGGAGACCCCACTGAAGTGGCTTTGTTGCGGGTCGGATTCATGCTGGATCTAAAAAGAGACGAATTGCTGGATGAAATGCCGGAAGAACGGGAGGTGGCCTTTGATGCGGACCTGATGATGATGGCCACTTATCATCAGGGTGAGGAAGGATTGACGGTTGCGGTGAAAGGGGCGCCGGAGGCCGTACTGGATGTGTGCGATTCCATTGCTCAGGATGAACAGAAAGATAGCCCCATGGATGATGATACGCGGCGGAACTGGATCGACCGTTCAGATGTATTGGCCGGACAAGGGTTGCGGGTCTTGGCATTTGCGGATAAGACTGTGGATGGCATTCAGGAAAAACCTTATGTGAACCTGCGCTTTTTAGGGATATGCGGGCTGTTGGATCCGCCGAGAGGGGATGTTGGCCAGGCCGTAGACGAGTGTCGGAAAGCCGGTATCCGGGTGGTCATGGTTACCGGTGACAAACCGGGTACGGCCGTTGCCATAGCGAGGCAGACCGGTATCGCCGATGAAAAACAAGTAGAGGTCCTGCCCGGCAGTGACCTCACGGATCCTGACCGGATGTCTGATGCGCAACGTCAAAGGATTGCCGGGGCCGGGGTGTTTGCCCGCGTCTCTCCTGAACAGAAACTTCATCTGGTCAAATTGGCCCAGTCCGGCGGGCAGACCGTGGCCATGACCGGAGACGGCGTGAACGACGCCCCTGCCTTGAAAAAGGCCGACATCGGAGTGGCCATGGGCCAGCGGGGTACGGACGTGGCCCGCCAGGCAGCGGATATGGTACTTCAGGATGATGCGTTTCCCTCCATTGTGGCCGCGGTCCGCCAGGGACGCATTATTTTCGGAAATATCCGTCAATCCGTGATGTTCATGCTGTGCACTAACGTAGCAGAAGTCATTGCCGTGGCTGTGGCGGCTGCCGCAGGCGGTTTTTCCAAACTGCCCATACCATTGCTGCCCCTGCAGATCTTGTATTTGAATGTCATCACCGATGTTTTTCCGGCCCTGGCCCTGGGCATGGGACGGGGGGAGGCGGATGTGATGAAACGCAACCCCCGACCCCGTCATGAATCCATACTCACCCAAGCCCACTGGGCTGCGGTGGGCGGCTGGGCCGCACTTATGGCTGTTTGTGTACTCACAAGCCTTTCCATTGCCGTTTACGGAATGGGGTTCGGGCATAAGCAGGCCGTTACGGTCTCTTTTCTCACCCTGGCCTTTGGAAAGCTGTGGTTTGTGCTCAACCTCCGCAGTCCCGGAAGCACCCTGTTGCACAATGAAATTACCCGGAATCCCTATGTGGGGGGATCCATCGTCTTTTGCATTGCGTTGCTGCTGGCTGCCGTTTATGTGCCCGGACTATCCCATCTGCTCAGGACCCAGGCCCCCGGTCCACATGGGTGGGCGGTGGTCGTGGGAATGAGCCTTGTGCCGTTTTTGGGGGGCCAGATATTGCGGATGGTACAGGAAAATACTAAATTGAAGAACCCTGCAGCGAGCTGCAGGGAATCTCCCAAATGTAAGGAAACTTGACCAGTTTTTAGTTCGCTCGCTAACCCCGCTGCAAGCAGCGGGGAATGCGCTCGCTGAGCATTTTCAAGACATAGAAGAAAGGTTGAAACGATTATGTTCGGAAAAAAATTTAAAGTGTTCCGGCTGATGGGGTTTGAAGTGAGCATTGATCCCACCTGGATCATCCTGGCGGTGCTGGTGGCATGGTCCTTGTCCGCCGGCTATTTTCCATTTTATTATAAAAATCTTTCTAATCAGGCCTACTGGATCATGGGGATAGTCGGCACTGCGGGGTTGTTTTTCTCCATTATCGTCCACGAGTTTTCCCATTCGCTGGTGGCTCGGCAAAGCGGCATGCCCATGAAAGGAATTACCCTGTTTATCTTCGGGGGAGTGGCAGAGATGCACGAAGAACCGCCCAGCGCCCGGGATGAATTTTGGATGGCTGTAGCGGGTCCGGCTGCCAGTGTGGTCCTTGCCGGAGCGTTTTACGGTGTGGGAGGACTGGGGCATATGGCCGGCTGGCCCGTTTATATGACCGCGGTGGTGGGATACCTGGCAGTCATCAATTTGATCCTGGCCATCTTCAATCTCCTTCCCGCCTACCCTCTGGATGGGGGGCGGATTTTGCGATCGGCCCTATGGTATTGGAAGCAAGACCTTCGATGGGCCACCCGCGTCTCATCTCAAATCGGCTCCGGATTCGGAATCGCCTTGATTGCGCTCGGGGTAGTCCGGGTGGTTTACGGACATTTTATCGGCGGGATGTGGTTTTTTGTGATCGGGTTGTTTATCCGGACGGCGGCCCGCAGCTCCTACCAGCAACTGCTCACCCGGCGGGCCCTGGAAGGAGAGCCGGTGAGTCGATTCATGAACCAGGAGCCGATTACCGTATCCCCCTCCACGACCTTAGACCAACTGGTGGAGGATTACATCTACAGATTTCACTATAAGTTCTACCCGGTGGTGGACGGAGACCAGCTTATCGGTTGTGTCAGCACGCGTCAGGTCAAAGAGATTTCTCAAGAAGACTGGCCCAATACCCCTGTGCGCCAGATTGCTGAGAACTGTTCCTCGGAAAATACGGTTGCACCGGATACGGATGCAGTAGAAGCGCTTGCAACTATGCGGAAAACCGGGGTGAGCCGCCTGATGGTGGTGGAAAACGGTCGATTGAAGGGGATCATCGCTTTAAAGGATTTGCTCAGTTTTCTTTCCACCAAGATTGAACTGGAAGAGGCGTAACTCTACGTCAAACCGGCCACGACCTCAACCCCGTTTAGGGCCATATGGTAGAGGAAAATGCGGTGTAACAGATCGCCGTCGTGGGGCATTCCGCCTGTTTCTCTGGCCGTCTCCACAGATAAGTCGTAGGTTTGTACACAGTTCGCAGGCACAACAATGCGGGCTCTGTGCTGCTTTAAGATATTGGCTCGGACCCGGAAATAGATGGCCAGATGGTAGATACATATGTCAGTACAAACCCCTACATTGATGAACGTGGTGACTTCCGGGTGTGCTTCCAGCCAAGGACCGAGCCCCGTCCCCTCGTGAGAACTGATGGAGTTCTTGGGGAAAATGGTGAAGCGATCGGAAAAGGGGAGCTGGGTCAGTTCATCGATGGTCTCGCTTTCCTCGGTTCCGGCAATGCAGTGGGGAGGATAGGCGGAAAACTCCAAGGCGTCCGGTTCATGAGTATCCTGAAGGAGCAGAAAATGCTGAAGCCCCAGGTTGTGGGCCTGCTGAAAAAGTTCCACCACTTTGGGGACAATGCCGGCTGCCCGGGGACTGGAAAGGGGGCCTTTATAACAAAATCCTTTTAAAAGATCCTG
>JAWLET010000063.1:0-11582 GCA_041685955.1 Desulfobacteraceae bacterium
TGGCCTTTCAGGGCCCTTTGTCTCTGAAAATGGCGGGGGGGTATTTCTCCCCAAGGAAACCTTTACACTACCGCCTGAAGGCGCCGCTGACGCGAAAGCGCTTGCGCTCACTAAACCCCATGATGGGGCGGGCATATCGGATTTATGGGAAATCCCCCTGGGGGTGCCGTACAAGGATCTGGTAAAGGCCTTAAGGGAAATGCGAAAAGTGCTGGCATGCCCTGTCAAGGGGTTTTCGGACATGGGGATTGAGGAGATTTCCCAGCTGACGGGCCTGAATCTGGAGGAGGCCCGCCTGGCCCAGTTGCGGGAATATGATGAGCCGTTTATGGTGACCGACGACCCCACGGCCTTGTCCCCCCTGGTCAGGGCTGCAGAGGAGAAAGGACTCAAGGTAACCCGTGGGGGACGATTTTATCATCTTCAAGGCAACAATGACAAGGGTGAGGCCATGACACGCATTCTTGCCTTATACACAACGCGCTATGGTAGTGTCCGGTCTATGGCCCTGGGTGACAGCCAGAACGACTTCAGCATGCTCCAACAGGCGGATTTTCCGGTGTTGGTGAGATCAAGCCAGGATTTCCCGTCCCTGGTGGACAAAATCCCCGGGCTGACCATCACTCAAGAGGCAGGTCCGGCGGGCTGGAATTGGGCAGTATCACGCCTATTGCGCAAAAACGAGGAGGTAATAACCAGAAATGTTTGAAAAGGAGATTAACCCGGAAAACATCAAACGGGCTGAAATGGTGGTTTGCATCCCTTCCTACAAGGAAGCCGATACCATCAGCTATCCGACCACACAGGCCGATAAGGGGATAGTGCAATATTTCAAAGGCCAGGACGCCGTTATTATCAACTGCGACAATAACTCTCCCGACAATACCGGGCAGGTCTTTCTAAATACCCCGACTCAGACCCCGAAGATCTACCTCTCCACCGAACCGGGCCTCAAGGGAAAAGGAAACAATTTCAAAAACCTGTTCCAAAAAGTGGTGGAGCTGAAAGCCAAGGCGGTGGTGGTGGTGGATGCAGACCTCAAAAGCATTACCCCCGAATGGATAAAACACCTCGGAGAACCGCTTTTCAATGGGTTTTCTTATATTGCGCCTTTATATGTAAGACATAAGTATGACGGCACCATCACCAACGGCATTGCCTATCCCATGACCCGGACCCTGTACGGCAGAAGAGTGCGGCAGCCCATCGGCGGAGACTTCGGTTTCAGCGGCAAGTTGGGAAAAATCTACATGGAGAGTTCCATATGGGATGAAGCCGTGGCCAACTTCGGAATCGATATCTGGATGACCACCATTGCACTGGCCCATAAGGTCCAGGTCTGCCAGGCATTCATGGGGAGGCCCAAGATCCATCGAACCAAAGACCCCGGCGCCTCCTTAGGCCCCATGTTCAGGCAGGTAGTGGGCACCATCTTTTCAATGATGGGCCAGTTTGAATCCTTGTGGCAAAAAGTCAAATACAGCCGGCCCACTGCCATATACGGCTTTGGGCTGGGTGAAGTGGAGGTGCCTCCCAAGGTCAACGTGGATACGCAGAATCTCCTCCACCAATTTCATGAAGGATTTAACACCTATGGGGAAATATGGGAAACATTCCTGACCAAGGACATCCATCAAAAACTCCTGGAAATCAAAGGGATGAAGGAAAAGGAATTCAATTTCCCCACAGATCTCTGGGCCAGAATCCTGTTTGATACTGCGGTGGCTTACGGGACGAGCGCCATCGACACTGACCAGATGATGGATTCATTGATACCGCTTTATTTCGGAAGGACCCTCTCCTTTGTCATACGGACCCAAAAAATGTCCATCAAGCAGGCCGAGGAGGCCATCGAGGACGACTGTATGACATTTGAGACCACAAAACCCTACCTCCTTCAACGGTGGAACGAGACCAGAGGTTAACAATCCACGTATTGTTTTTAATACATGGGATTCCTGATGCACCGGGAGCATTGAGGTGTACGGGTCTACCGCACCAGCATCAACCGCACATCCATGACATTGGTATTGGTGGGCCCGGTAATCAAAAGTTCGCCGGTTTTCTGGAAAAAATGGTAGGCATCATTGTGATTCAGGAAGGCCTCGGCGTCCAGCCCCATCTGGTTTCCCCTGGACACCGTAAGCGGATCTACAATGGCCCCGGCAGCGTCCGTGGGGCCGTCATTCCCGTCCGTACCCCCACTGAGCACCACTACTCTGGGGTCGAGATCAACCATATCCACGGCTGCGGCCAGGCTGAACTCCTGGTTTCTCCCGCCTAAACCCTTCCCTCTTATGGTCACGGTGGTCTCTCCACCGGATATTACACATGCGGGCGGAGGGACGGGTTTGCCGGTCCGGCAGATTTCTTTGGCCACGGCCGTGTGAAACCGGGCCACATCCCGGGTTTCCCCTTCTATCAGGGAGGAGAGGATCAGAGGGGTGTATCCAAGGGCTTCCGCCCTTTTCCCTGCCGCCTCCAGGGCCATGATATTGCTGCCGATGATGAAATTGAAGACACGCTTGAAAATGGGGTCGCCGGCCTTGGGCGTTTCATTGACCTCACCGCGGGTCCCCGCCTTTAAATGGTCATAAACGGCAGAAGAAACCGCCATGAGATCATATTTCCCGATGATGTCCAGAGCCTGCTCAAAGGTGGAGGTATCCGGGACAAAGGGTCCGGATGCAATCACATCCATTCGGTCTCCCACCACATCCGACAACATGAGGTTTGCCACCGTGGCCGGGGAGGCGGCCCTGGCCATCTGTCCCCCCTTTGAAGCGGATATGTGTTTTCTGACACTGTTTATCTCATCAATACTGGCCCCGCATTTTAGAAGCGCCCGGGTCAGGGCCTGCTTTTGGGAAAGGGTAATACCTGCTGCGGGCTGACATAACAGGGCGGATCCCCCCCCGGATATGAGTGAAAAAATCAGGTCTTCAGGACCCGCCTTTTCCAGCCATTCGAGGATGGCTCGCGTTCCCTCCACTCCCTGATCGTCGGGCACCGGATGATCGGCTTCCCTGATCCGGATGCGGTGAAGCTCCTCGGTGAACCCGTATTTCACTGTAATGAGGCCGGTGTGGATTTTTTCCCCCAGCAATTCCTCCATGGCCTTTGCCATGGGGGCCGTGGCCTTTCCCCCGCCCACCAGGGATATCCGGTCGAATTCGTCCAGATCCAGTTCGATCCGGTCCCGGTCCTCTCTTCCCAGGATCAATGTATTCCCGTCCATGTGAACGAAATTTTTCACCGCAGCATAGGGATCAACAGGCGACAACGAGGCCCTGAATATCTCCTCGGCCTCTTTACGTAACTGTTTTACCATACTGTTTTCCATCAGCACCTCCGTGTCCCCGCTTGCACTCGGTTTCAGGTGTCGAGTTTTCCTCGCTCTCAGACAGCCTCGATGGCCCTGCTGAACAGTGAAACCAGTAGAAAAGTTATGCTTCAGATGATGTGGTTTCACCGTCCTTAAAAATCGACCAAAGCTCATACGTTGTCAAGACATTATCAGCAATCAAGAGGTATACCACCCGGGTCCCCGTGGATCCACACGAGTTTTGACCCCTTATCGGCCGGATGTTCAACCATGAACAAGAAGAGAAATGAAAACCCCCACCCGAAAGCTGTCAGCACACCCCCGGCTTTTCACCTTGACACAGAATCCCGTCTTCCCTATAGTCCACAAAGTCCGGTCCGAGGGCGGACACTGCGCTTGAATCGCCCGCCATTTTACGATGCCGAAAGGAAACTTTTATGCCGAAGCGAGATGATATTAATAAAGTAATGATTATCAGTTCCGGACCCATTGTCATCGGCCAGGCCTGTGAATTCGACTATTCCGGCACTCAGGCTTGCAAGGCTTTGAGAAAATTGGGATACGAAATCGTACTGGCCAATTCAAATCCCGCCACCATCATGACCGATCCAGGTATGGCCGAGGCCACCTACATCGAACCGCTCAATGTTGAAGCCATGACGGAGATCATCGAAAAAGAACGGCCGGATGCGTTGCTCCCTAACCTGGGCGGCCAATCCGGGCTGAACCTCTCTTCTGAATTGGCCGGGACAGGGGTATTGGAAAAATACGGGGTCAAGGTTATCGGGGTAGAGATAGACGCCATAAGACGGGGGGAAGATCGAATCGCCTTTAAAGAGACCATGGATAAGCTCGGCATCGAAATGCCCAAGAGTGAACCGGCCTATGGCGTGGAAGAAGCTGAAAAAATTGCCGAAAAGCTGGGATATCCGGTGGTCATCAGGCCCGCGTACACCATGGGGGGCACCGGGGGCGGCCATGTGTATAATGTGGAAGAACTTCGAACCATCGTGAGCCGGGGCATATCCGCAAGCATGGTGGGCCAGGTACTGGTGGAAGAATCAGTGGAAGGATGGGAAGAACTGGAGCTTGAAGTGGTCCGGGACGTCAAAAATCAAATCATTACGGTCTGCTTTATCGAAAATGTGGATGCCATGGGGGTTCACACTGGTGATTCCTACTGCACGGCCCCCATGCTGACCATTGACCCGGAACTCCAGACCCGGCTTCAGAAATACGCTTATGCCATTGTCGAGGCCATCAAAGTCATCGGGGGCACCAATATTCAGTTCGCCCACAATCCGGATACGGGCCGGGTGGTGGTCATCGAAATCAATCCCAGGACATCTCGCTCCTCAGCCCTGGCGTCCAAGGCCACCGGATTTCCCATTGCCCTGATCTCGGCCATGCTGGCCGGCGGCATGACCCTGGACGAAATCCCCTATTGGCGAAAGGGCACATTGGACAAATATACCCCCTGGGGGGATTATGTGGTGGTCAAATTCGCCCGCTGGGCCTTTGAGAAGTTTCAGGGATCCATGGACAAATTAGGGACCCAGATGCGCGCTGTGGGCGAGGTGATGAGCATCGGCAAAACCTATAAGGAGGCCCTTCAAAAGGCTATCAGATCCCTGGAAAACGGCCGGCACGGCCTGGGGTTTGCCAAGGATTTCCACTTGAAGTCGCCGGAGGAACTCCTGGATCTGTTGGCGGAACCGACCAGTGAGCGGCAGTTTGTCCTGTATGAGGCGCTCAGAAAAGGCATCGACCTGAACACACTGCATGAAAAGACCCATATCAAACGCTGGTTCATTGAGCAGATGAAGGAACTGGTGGATCTTGAGGAGGAGATCCTAAAATATAAGAACGCAAAACTCCCCGAAAAGCTGCTGGAACAGGCCAAGAAGGACGGGTTTTCAGACCGGTATCTCTCCGAAATCCTTCTTATCCCTGAAAAGGAGATCCGGGCCGATCGGCAAAGTATGGGCATCGTGCAGGGGTGGCATCCGGTACCGGTAAGCGGGGTCAAAGATGCGGCCTATTACTACTCCACCTACAACGCGACGGATCAGGTCCCCGCCAGTGATAAACGGAAAATGATGGTCTTGGGCGGGGGACCCAACCGTATCGGTCAGGGAATCGAGTTTGATTACTGCTGTGTTCATGCCGCGTTCACCCTCAAAAACGAGGGATTCGAGACCATTATGATCAACTGCAATCCGGAAACCGTTTCCACGGATTATGACACCTCTGACAAACTCTACTTCGAACCCCTCACCGTGGAGGATGTCTTAAGCGTTTACGAAAAAGAAAAGCCCGAGGGGGTAATCGTTCAATTCGGAGGCCAGACCCCGCTCAATATCGCCAATGAACTGGCAGAGGCCGGGGTAAACATCATCGGCACCTCGCCGGAAACCATTGATCTGGCAGAAGACCGAGATCGCTTTCGCCGGATCATGCGCAAGTTGGGCATTGCCCAGCCCGAATCGGGCATGGCCAGCACCCTTGAAGAGGCACTGACCATTGCAGCACAGATCGGCTATCCCCTTATGGTGAGGCCCTCTTACGTATTGGGAGGCCGGGCCATGGAGGTGGTTCATGATGAAGAGATGCTCAGGCGTTACGTGGCCGTTGCCGTGGACGTGAGCCCCGAACGTCCCATCTTGATCGATAAGTTTTTGGAAAACGCCATTGAGGCCGAGGCCGATGCCATTTCTGACGGTACGGATGCCTTTGTCCCGGCTGTCATGGAACACATCGAGCTGGCAGGTATCCATTCCGGAGATTCCGCCTGTGTCATTCCCCCCATCAGCATACCCGCAAAGCATCTCGATACCATTTATGAATACACCAAGCGAATTGCCGTGGAGATGAATGTGGTGGGTTTGATGAACATTCAGTACGCCATTTCCGATGACACGGTGTATATTCTGGAGGCCAATCCCCGCGCATCCCGTACCGTTCCCCTGGTTTCAAAGGTCTGCAATATTTCCATGGCCCCGCTGGCGACCCGGTTGATGTTGGGGAAAAAACTGGCTGATCTGGACATCAAGCCCAAAAACATCCCTCATTACGGGGTCAAGGAATCGGTATTTCCGTTCAATATGTTTCCAGAAGTGGATCCCCTTCTGGGACCGGAGATGCGGTCCACTGGAGAGGTGCTGGGAATGGCAGAGTCCTTTGGCCTGGCCTACTTCAAGGCCCAGGAGGCTACCCAGCTGGCCCTCCCTTCTCAAGGTACCGTGCTGATCACGGTATCTGAGAAAGACAGGCCCTCCGTAATGGAGGTGGCGCGGCGGTTTGAGAATCTCGGGTTTGATATCAAGGCCACCAACGGGACCTGCAGGTTCCTGAACCGGTGTAACATAAAAGCAGAGAAAATTCTGAAAATGCATGAAGGCAGACCCAATATCGTGGATGGGATCAAAAACAATGAGATCCACCTGGTCATCAATACGCCCAGCGGCAGACTGAGCAAACATGATGATTCCTATATCCGAAAGGCGGCCATTAAATACAAGGTCCCCTATATCACCACCCTGGCGGCCGCCCTTGCCGCCGCAAAAGGGATTGCCGCCAACCGCCAAGGTCACGGGACGGTAAAGGCGCTTCAGGAATATCATCGGGATATTGGGTGATGCCTGTGACTTAAGGACTTCCTTCAACTTCCGCCCCAAGCAGGCCAAAAAATGAAGATGTTGGGTGGGATCAGTTCATATAAATCGCCGGATGCTTTGGATACCGGCACAACCCCAAAATCATTTTCCCAGAAGGACGGCGTATAAAAATGGATGGCATTGTCGGGATCTATGGACCGAATGACGACCAATTGGCAAGCAAGACCTTTCTGGCGACCGGGGCCTGTCAGCACCGGGGCAAGGCCAGCACAGGCCTGGCTGTGGGGAACGGCAAGGGGATTTATATCTACAAGGGCTTGGGGCGGATCGCCGAGGTGATTGATCAGGACCTGATTCGCACCTTTCAGCACCTGGAACCTGTGGCGGCCATCGGCAACATCGGATACACCAAGCGAAAAATAGCGGAAAAAATCAATGTCGAACCCATCGAAATCTTTCCCAGAATGAATTCCAAATACCAGGTCGTCCTGACCATGGATGGCTACCTGCTTAAGGACCAAGACCTCAAAGCAGAGCTCGACGGAGAATACAGCCTTCAGACGGATAACAAAACCGAGATCATCGGAGCCCTGCTTCACCATTATGTGGAACAGGAGGGAATCGGTTTTGATGCCGGCGAAAGGCTTATTCGCAGGCTCCAGGGAAGGGCCACCTTTGCTCTGAGTGCCCTCATCTATGATGGAAAAGAGACCCATCTGGTGGTCCTCAATGATGAAAAGGCATTTGAACCCTTATGTTATGCCACCATTGACGGCACCTTTGTGGTCTGTTCCGAGTCATGCTCTCACAGGCGATTGGGCGGGATGAGCGAGCGGGAATACGACGGGGCGGAAATGACCCTATGCTCATCCAAAGGCATCGAAACGAAACGACTTTTACACAGCCCCATCATGCCCGATATATTCCAGGGGGTCTATTTCGGCAACGTGGGATCAGTGTTCAGGGGAAAGGAAATATTCCAGCTCAGAAAAGAACTGGGTCTGGAACTTACGGATTATTACAAAGATTCCAGGGCCGATATCGTCATCCCCAATCCTGAATCCGGCTGGGGAGTCACTGTGGGGATCGCCGAAGGACTGAACAGGCCGTTGTACCCGGCCTTGATAAAGCTTCCCCAGGCGGTGAGGACATTTCAAGAAGGGGAGCGAAAAACGAGGACCAAAGAAGTGGGCCTTAAGTTCGGTGGGGTCTATTCTTTACTTGCCGGTAAAAATATTGCCATGGGAGATGACAGTATCGTTAGAGGAAGCGTCAGCGAAGGGGGCTCTGTCTGGGTGGTTTACGAGGCGAGGGCAAAGTACCTCGAGTTTTGGATATCCTATGGCCCTATGTTTTTCCCCTCCTTTAAGGAGTGGCATCGCGGCATCAACTGCCTGCGCGAACTGGCTGTTCAACGGGCCTTTCGCGGACAGAACCCGTATGACAAGAGCCTGGACGAAATCAACGCGGAAGTGGCAAAACTGGTGGGTGTGGATGAGGTCAAATATAATGACCTGGAGCGGATAAGGAAAGTGACCGGGGAAGGTTCTTTTCAGGCTTTGGATGCCAGCTATCCCATAGACATAAAGTTCTGGCCGGACTGGCTGAAAAGGGAGGTGGATACATTTGCACGGTACAGGGCCATCTAATCTTGTTTTCCCCTTGTATCCCCAGACTGTAATTCATATGATAATAATCAGGACTTGGGTTTAAACCTGAAACGAAAATGCTGATTGCACCGTATTCCCACAGGGACAATCTATGGGGCTCATCTTTGATGAAAATACCCTTGCCTTCTACGAATCATGGCGCAGGTCCTCCCAGGGCCGGACCATAGATCGATCCCTGGAAAACCTCCTGGGCACCATGCTTGAGCCCCGGGCAAATGACAGGGTCCTGGATATCGGGTGCGGTATTGGAGACCACCTCCTTATTCTAAACAAGCTGGGACTGGACATAAGCGGGGCCGATGCCTCCCCGTACATGGTACAAAAGGCCAAGGACCGATTGGGACACCGTTGTACCGTAAAACTGGGGACTACCGATGATCTTCCCTTTGATGACAATGAAGTCGACTACGCCACTCTAATCAACACCCTGGAATTCCTGGATAATCCCTTGATGGCTCTGCGAGAGGCAGGACGGGTGGCCAACAAAAAAGTCTTTATCGGCGTATGGAACAGCCTCTCCTGGAACGGCCTGCTGAAAAAAATTCACGGCTTTTTCGGCGATCCTCTCTTTTCTCAGGCCAGACTCTACAACCTGTGGCAGCTCAAATCGCTTCTGCGGCTGGCCTACGGTCCGGCGCCCATATCCTGGCAATGCATCAAGATGCTCCCCGCCTTTGGTGAGGAGGCCTCTCCCCGTAAGAGCGGAATGCTGGGCTGGAGACATTCTCCTTTCGGCTTTTTTCTGGGCCTTTCGGCCACGCTTGTCTACCGAGTAAAAACCGACAATCTTCCCCTCAAGATGCGGCTCAAGACTGCGAGACAGTCTCCGGTGGCGCTGCGGCCACTGAGAAGGACCCATATCAGCAACGGTCAAGCCACAAATGAAAAGAAGCCTATGTTTATGAAACACTGGCAGAAGACAGGGTAAGATGCCCCCTGTGCAGCCACCACTGCCTGATAGGGCCCGGCCCCCCCGATGTAATGCTGAAATTCCCGGGGTGTGGAGCGTTGATTTTTGCAATTCGCAGTGATAGAGTGGAAAATCTAAGGAGGGCTTAAAAAGGTTCTTCTTATTGTGCACCCCTGCTGGACGCGTTGACGGCCTTCTTCTGTTCAGCGGGGGTCCATTTTTAGACCCATGAGGCCCAAAGCGGGACAATCGGTAATCCAATAATCCACTGAGGGGTGTGTCTCCATGAAAAGAGAAGAAGAACTGGTTTTGAAAATCACCAAGGAGATTGTAGTCAAATTCATCGAGGTAGGCCGGTTGAGTGTCGGTTCTTTCGAGGAGGTATGGAACAATGTCCATCAATCCGTGGAAGGTTCCCTGAAAGAGCGGGAAAAGGAGGCCTGATACGTAACCTGAATCAAAAAGAGTCCTTGAGCAGGCGCTTTGATGCCTGCCATGCGACGGTCTCTCGCAGACACAATCCCCTCAAATGCGTCAAGATCCATCTTATTCAGACCCGCCTGTACCAGCGTTCCCACGATGTTGCGCACCATATGCCTTAAAAAGCCGTCCGCTTCCAGGGTAACGATGAGTTCTCCTCTCGAAACCCCTTTGACCTCAGCCACATGGAGGGTCCGGACCGGATTTTGATTTTGGCTCCCCGATGATCGAAAAGAGGAAAAATCATGGGTCCCTTTTAGTAATGAAAGACATTGCGCCATGGTCTCCAAATTGAGGGGAACCGGTATATGCCAGCAAAAATTCCGCCTGAAGAGGTCAGGCAGGGGGGTGTTTACGATCCGGTACTCATAGGTTTTCCGCTTTGCATCGTACCTGGCGTGAAAGTCCAATGGAACGTATTGGGCATCCTTGATGAGGATATCATCACAAAGGAGGGAATTGAGCCCCTTTTTAATGGCGTCAGGGGGGATAGGGGATCGGGTAATAAAATGACAGACCTGGCCCAGGGCATGCACGCCCGCATCGGTCCGGCCGGACGCAACGAGGGTGACGGGTTCCCCGACCATGACCTCCAGTTTTTCCTCTATGGTCTGCTGAAGGGTAATCGCATTTGTTTGGCGTTGCCATCCGTGGTAATGGGTCCCGTCATAAGCCAGGGTAAGCTTGATGTTTTGCTCGTTCATTGCATAAAAAAAGGGAATCCGTAACAGATCCCCTTTTCGCTCTCTAAAATACTGTTCAGAATTTTACCGCTTGGAATACTGGTATCGGGCCCGTGCGCCGGGCTGGCCATACTTCTTTCGTTCCTTCATTCGCGAGTCCCGGGTCAAAAATCCTGCTTTTTTGAGGGTGTCCCGCAGTTCAGGATCCACTGTCACCAGCGCTCGGCTCAAGCCGTGTCTTATGGCCCCGGCCTGCGCACAAACGCCTCCTCCCGATACATTGGCCTTTATGGTAAATTTATCCACCAGCCCGGTGGCTTCCAGGGGAGCTAAAACCACGACCCTGTCCGCTTCCCGGGGAAGATATTCTTGTATGGATCGCTTATTAATGGTTATTCCCCCCTCACCCGGCCTCATCCAGACCCTGGCAACGGCGGTCTTTCGCTTTCCCGTTGAATGAAACAGTTGCTCTGCCATTTAAATCTCCAATGCCTCCACCTGTTGGGCCTCATGGGGATGTTTCGGGCCTGCATAAACCTTCAATTTCTTCAATTGACGCCGTCCCAAGCTGTTTTTGGGGAGCATGCCCCTGACTGCGTGGACCAATACCTCTGTGGGTTTTTTTTCAAGGAGTTTGCCTGCCGATATCTGCTTTAAGCCACCCGTATAACCGGTATGACGAGAATAGATCTTTTCACGCCGTTTTCTCCCTGTCATTACGACCTTATCCGCATTGATCACCACCACAAAATCACCCGTATCCGCATGGGGAGTGAAAATGGGTTTGTGTTTTCCCCTCAGACGCGTGGCCACCTGGGTGGCAAGTCTTCCCAACACCTTATCTTCAGCATCCATTAGATACCACTTCTTGTTTACGTTCTGCTCTTTGGCAACAAA